>NZ_JCBATA010000061.1:0-48837 GCF_059816245.1 Frankia sp. RB5 | reverse complement strand
GGAAGACGGTGTGATCGCCGAAGGGCAGCTCGGCGGTGTATGTGAAACTCATGCGGGACGCGGGGTCTTTCGGTGAAGTGATCTGTGGAAGGACTACTTCCTACCGGGACCCCGCGTCGTCTCGTCTCCCGGCCCGAAGCCACCCGCCGGACCCTCACAGCCCGTAACCGTCACCCAGCGCGACGACTCGTTGCCGGGAAAGGGTCAGTGTCTCCCGAGATGTAATCACGGCTTGATGATCAGGCCCGAACTGCCGCTCTCGACTAGCCAGTGCACGGTCGAGAAGCGATATCGCATCACCTGGACATTCCGTGTCAATATAGACTCTGGCGAGTTCCTCGACACTGTCAAGGGTACGAGAATTCTCCGGACCAAGAATCTGCTCACGGGCACTGATCGTTTGAGCGAGTTCCCGAGATGCTTCATCGAATCTTCCAGCCTGACGAAAGGTGACACCAAGTTGGTGGCGGGATTCGAGGGTGTTCAGGCCGCGGACCAGCAGCGACTTCCCCGCGATCTTCGTGTGGCCGAACGCGGCGCCTTGTTTCACCGGGCCGAACACCCGGCGCTGGCTGGAATCGACATCGAGGAACGCCAACGTTGCGGCACCCGGCAGCAGTGGTGTCTGCTCGGCCAGGGCGGTGAGGAACAACCGGTTGACCTTGTCGAGCTGGCGGACGTTGCCCCAGTCCAGGGCGCGCAGGAAGCTCCCGAGCGTGGAGGGGGCACGGACCCCGGCGAACAGCTCGCCGACCGCCCCGTTGCGCAGCAGCTCCATGTCCTCGATGCTGTCGGCCCCGGCGACCATGCCCGCGACCAGACATCCGACCTTCACCGCGGCGTTCACGCCGAGCGGGTCCACCGGCCGCAGGTACTCCTCGACCAGCTCGGGTAGGCCCGCCCGTTCGGCCAGGCGCACCACCGGGACCAGCCCCGCGCAGCCGATCAGGTCAGGGTCGTCGAACCGCGCGTGCGTCCTCGACGCCGCATGCAACAATCGCACCTGCGAAGTGCCCTCTCGATCTGGCGGACGGAAGCGTAGAGAACTCCCATCCTCCCAGCTCAGAGGGCACTGCCGCGTTCAGGGACCCCAACAGACAGCCATAAACGGCGGTGCATCCAGGCTTAGGGCGGCGCGGATGTGGGTCTCGCGGGCGGTGAGGGTATCGGGATGGTCGGGTCCGTCGAGGCGTTCGTGGGCGGTGACGGCGCGGGCGGCCAGGGGTTCGGCGGCGTCGGCGTGGCCCTGTTCGGTGAGGTAGGCGGCGGTGTGTTCGGCGAGCCAGGCGGTGTGGGGGGTGTCGGCGGATGGCGGGGTGGCGTCGAGGACGGCGCGGGCGTGCGGGAGGAGTTCACGCCAGGCCATCCAGGCGGGCGGGTTGGCGGTGACCCGTTCGGGCAGGCAGGCGTGCAGCATCCGGCCGAGCGCGTCGGTGAGCTCGGCGTTCTGCGCGTCGTCGGCGGTGGCCCGCACGAACTCGCGGACGAGCGAGGGCATCGTCACCGCCCAGCCGTCGCCGTCGGCGTGGGCGAGGCCGGATCGTTCGAGGTTGGCGACGACGTCGGCCAGTTCGAGGTCGTCTGACGCGGCAGCGCGCAGGCGGGCGTCGGGGATGGCCTGCGGGTCGGCCGCGAGCAGCCGCAGCGGCAGCGGGGTGCCGCCGGCCCCGTGGGCGGTGAGGCGGAGCAGCTCGCCGGCGGGCGGGGACTCGGCGTTCAGATCATGGATCGACTCGTTCCACAACTTCGCCACCGTGACACCGGCGCGTCCAGGCGCCTCACCCTGACCGAGCACGACGGTGGGCCGCTCGACCAGAGCCGCGAGGTAGCTCTCCGCGGGCAGCCGTCCGCGCCCCATCCGGTTCGCCGCCTGTTCCAACGCGAGCGGATGATCCTCCAGCGCCGCCGCGATCCGCTCCGCCGCCGCCCAGTCGACGGCCGGCAGCCGGTCCGTGAGCAGCGCCACCGACTCCGCCCGGTCCAGCGGCCCGACCGCCACCGCGACCCCGCGCCCGTCGAGACCCGCGCCCGCCCAATACGGGTTACGCGACGTCACCAGCACCCGACCCGACTCGCTGGACGCCAGCGTGGACATCAGCCACTCCGGCAACGCCGCCGGATCGGCCGCGTGATCGAGCACGAGCAGCCACCGGGTACCGGACGCGTCCAGCTGCTGAAGCACACACTCCGGCCGCGCCAGCCCGGACCGCTCCACCGGCCCCGCCAGATCCACGTGCCCGGCGAGGTCACGCACCCGCTCGTCGATCAGCTCCCCGCCGCTCTCCCCCACCCACCAGACGACATCCAGATCCCCGCGGTGGCGCTGCGCGTACTCGACGGCCAGCCGCGACTTCCCGATCCCCGCCATCCCCGTCACCGCCACCAGCGACGACCCGGACAGCGCCGCGTCGAGCCGCGTCACCGCGTCCGCCCGCCCGACGAACCGCCCCACGGCCCGCGGCACGTCCCACGCCACCGGCCCGAGCGGCGAGTCGTCCGGCGTCCGCCCCTGGGCCAGCGCATGATCGTCCGGCAGCATCCGCCGTGCCGCCGTCAGTACCCGGACCCTGCCACCGATCAGGATCCCGTGCGACAGGTTCGCCGAGACCTCACCCCAGAACGTCGCCGCGTTCTCCACGTTCCACGGCAGCCGCTCGATCGGGATGCCTGCCGCGACCAGCACCGCCCGGGCCGCCCCAGGCTCCGGGAACGCGGCGGCGAGCGCGCCGATCTCCCCGAAGGACAGACCGTCCGGCACCGGTCACCCCCGACCACGCCCGCTGCTCCTACGTCCCAGACGATCCGCCAGAACGACCGGATCCGCCCACAACCGGGCCATAACCACCCGGAGCCGCCATCGTCTCACTTTGCGCGGTGATGGCGGGACCGGGCCGCAACGGACTCCGCCAGATCCCGTCACAATCCGGTACCCCCTGCGGTCGCGTCGGCGGCCGGTCGTCGGTGAACTCGTCGGGCACGCGGCGATGAGATCGGGTTGAGCGCGGTGTCTCAGTGGTAGGTACGTTCACCGCGAAACCCGAGGAGATCATCATGCGGCTCGCTCTGCAGGCATTTGTCACCCTGGACGGCGTCATGCAGGCGCCGGGCGGACCGGAGGAGGACGCCCGGGACGGGTTCGCGCACGGCGGATGGGAGTTCCCGTACGGGGACGACGAGGTCGGGGCGGCGATCGTCGGCTGGTTCGGGAACGCGGACGCGTTCCTGCTCGGACGGACGACCTACGAGATCTTCGCCGAGTACTGGCCGAAGATCACCGACCCCGACAACCCGATCGCCGGACCGCTGAACCGGCTGCCCAAGTACGTCGCGTCGACCACGCTGCCCAGCGTCGGCTGGTCGGGCTCGACCCTGCTCGAGGGTGACGTCGCCGCCGCCGTCGCCGAGCTGAAGAGGCAGCCGGGGCGAGAGCTGCAGGTCCACGGCTCCGCCCGGCTCGCCCACACGCTCATCGAGCACGACCTCATCGACGAGTACCGCCTGATGATCTACCCGCTGCATCTGGGCTCGGGCGTGAAGCTGTTCGCCGACGGCCTGCCGTCCGCCGCGCTGAAGCTCACCGCCTCGACCATCACCAGCGGCGGCATCATCCTCGCCACCTACGAGCCCGCCGGGCCCGTCACCTACGGCTCCCACGCCCTCGAGGACGCCTGACCGCCACCCCCGCCCGGTCGCCGCGCCCCGCCACCCACGCCGCCGCCCCCGGCGGCGCCGCCTCGGACGTCGCCGCCTCGGACACCGCTGCCTTGGACATCACTGGCCCTGCCGCCACCGCCGCCCGGCCTCGCCCCGGCGGGCAGCGGGCCGAGCAGGGTGGTGCGCAGGGACGGGGCGAGCAGGCGGACTATTTCATCAACGGGCATCGAGGCGAGCGGCTCGGCGGACAGCAGATAGCGAGAGACGATGAGGCCGACCATCTGCGAGGTGAAAAGGCCCGCGCGATACCGGGCATCGGCGCCGCCCAGACGATCGGTGAGGCGCTCGACGAGCTGGTGGTGAATGCCGGCCCGCAGCAGGGTCCCGAGCTCGGGATCGGCGATCGCGGCGCGGATCCCCAGCATGAGCGGGGCGCCGATCTCCGGATCGTCGTAGGCGGCGGCCAGGCGTCGGATGGCCCGCGCCGGCAGCGTCTCGAGGTCGCCGCGCAGCAGCACGGCCAGTTCGTCTGCGGGACTGATCGCGAACTCCAGGACGGCGGCGAACAGGCCGCTCTTCGAGCCGAAGTAGTAGCTGATCAGCGCCGCGTCGACGCCCGCCTCCGCCGCCAGCGAACGCATCGTCACCGATTCATAGCCCTCCCGGCGGAACCGCTCCCGCGCGACCGCGAGGATCTGCCCCCGCACATCCGGCCTCCCCGGCCGCCGCCCCCGACCCGTCCCCGACGGCTCTGTCCTTGACGGCTCCGTCCCCGGACCGCGCGCCGACGATGGTGCCTCCGAGCTCTGCCCCGGCGATGGCGACGGCGACGGCGCGTCAGCCGAAGAATTCATCACGGTTGAAGAACGCTAGCCGCCTGGCGCACTGTCCGTCCAGCCACTCACCGCGCTGGAAGGACGACAGCCATGACCCCCACCTCCGCCACCGAGACGCCACCCGAGGCACAGCCCCCGCAGCCCTCACAGCCCTCCCCGTCCTCGCTTCGACAGCCGGCCGCGCCGCCAACGGTGCGGCACGGGCGAGTGCTGGCGGTGACGTGCCTGGCGCTGGCGACGGTGGTCTCGGCGATGTCGTCGCTGAACGTCGCGCTGCCGTCGATCGCGGCGGACACCCATGCCTCGCAGACCCGGCTGTCCTGGATCATCGACGCCTACAGCCTGGTCTTCGCCGCGCTGCTGCTGCCGGCGGGGGCGCTCGGCGACCGGTTCGGGCGGCGCCGCGCACTGCTCGCCGGGCTGGTCGTCTTCGGCGCGGCGTCCGCGGTGGCGCCGTTCACCGGCAGCGCGGCGACGCTGATCGGCCTGCGGGCAGTACTCGGGCTCGGCGCGGCGTTCGTCATGCCGGCGACGCTGTCGACGATCACCGGGACGTTCCCGCGGGAACGGCGGGCGGCGGCGGTCGGTGTGTGGACGGCGGTCGCCGGGTCAAGCGCCATCCTCGGCGTGCTCGCCTCGGGTCTGCTGCTGGAGAAGTGGTCCTGGCGGGCGGTGTTCGTCCTCGGTGTCGCGCTCGCGGCGGTCTCCGTCGCCGGGACCTGGCGGTTCGTGCCCGACACGGCGGACCCGAACAGCCCGCCGATCGACGTGGTCGGCGCCGTCATCGCGGTCGCGGGGCTCGGCGCGCTCGTCTACTCGATCATCGAGGCGCCGGAGAACGGATGGCTGTCAGCCGTCACGCTCGGCGGGCTCGGTGTCGGGGTCGTGCTGCTGGTCGGGTTCGTCGCCTGGGAGCTGCGGACGGCGTCGCCGCTGCTGGATCCGCGGCTGTTCACCCGTCCGGCGTTCGCCGCGGGGTCGCTGTCGATCGCGCTGCAGTTCTTCGCGTTCTTCGGACTGATCTTCGTCATCATGCAGTACCTGCAGCTGGTGCGGGGTGACAGCCCGCTCATCGCCGCGGTCAGCATGCTGCCGCTGACCGCGGGGATCATGCCGTCCTCCCGGCTCGCTCCGCGCCTCGTCGCCGCCGTCGGGTCTCGGATCTGCTGCGTCAGCGGGCTGGTGCTGGTCACGGCGGGGATGGTGGTGCTGTCGCGACTCGACGACGGCAGCTCGTACCTGGTGGTCGCCTTCGGGCTGTTCCCGCTGGGCTTCGGCATGGGGCTCGCGATGACCCCCGCCACGACCGCGATCACAGACAGTCTGCCCGCGCGGATGCAAGGTGTCGGGTCGGCCGTCAACGACCTGTCCCGCGAGCTCGGTGGGGCCCTTGGCATCGCCGTGCTCGGCAGCCTGCTCGGCTCGGCCTACCGATCCCACCTGACGCTGCCGGACGCCGTGCCGCCGGCGCTCGCCGACCGCGCCCGCTCCTCCTTCGGCCTCGCCGCCCACCTCGGCGAACCGATCCGCACCCACGCGCAGACGGCCTTCGTCGACGGCCTCGGCATCGCCCTGCTCGGCGGCGCCGCCGTCACCGCCCTCGCCGCCCTCGCCGTCACCGTCCTCCTGCGCGCCCCTCGCCGTCCCTAGCCCACCCCGCCGTCCCCGCGCGGCGAGCCGGCTTCTCGTGGCAGCGTTGTGGCAGCTTTGCGGAGGCCCGTGTCGCAAACTCCTGGGCAAACCGGACACGACACGCCGAGTTGGCGACACAGTGCCGCTGCCCCCTGCACACTCTCCCCACCCACGGGAAGTCAGCCGCGGGCCCTCGCCGAACGGCCAGCGGATCACCTCCGACGACCCGACCCCGGAAAGGTCTCCGCGTCAGGACGATCCGGTCGCGGGCCGCCGCCGAGAGGACGGTGCGAGTGGTCGACCGCCTCGGCGTCGAGGTCGCCGACCTGCAGGACCTGCAGGACCTGCACGGGAAGCTGACCCGGATCATCCAGGCCGCCAACGGCTGCGCCGCGGGGTGACAGAGCAGACGGGGAGCGAAGCGGATGGTGCGTCCGCTTGCAGTGCTACGTTCGTCAGTGGAGGCCGATCCCCACGTCGCGCGGAGACGAACACCATGATCTATTCGCTGCTCGATATCGCCCTGGTCGCCGACGGCGAGGGGCCGGGGGACGCGCTGCGTGGCGCGGTCCCCCTCGCCCGGGCCGCCGAACGTGCCGGCTACCACCGCGTCTGGTACGCCGAGCACCACAACATGAAGCGGATCGCGTCGGCCGCCACCAGCGTGATCATCGCCCACGTCGCCGCGCACACCGAGACGATCCGCCTCGGCGCGGGCGGCGTGATGCTGCCGAACCACTCCCCGCTGCTCATCGCCGAGCAGTTCGGCACTCTCGCGAGCCTTCATCCCGGCCGCATCGACCTCGGTCTCGGCCGCGCCCCCGGCTCCGATCAGAACACCATGCGCGCCCTGCGACGCGGCCCCGAGTCCGCCGACGCGTTTCCCCGCGACGTCCTCGAACTGCAGGGCTATCTCACCGGCCAGACCCGCATCCCCGGCGTGCGCGCCACCCCGGGCGACGGGACGAACGTGCCGCTGTACATCCTCGGCTCGTCCCTGTTCGGTGCCCAGCTCGCCGCCGCGCTCGGCCTTCCGTACGCGTTCGCCTCGCACTTCGCGCCCGCGGCGCTGCATGCGGCCCTGCGCGCCTACCACTCGGAGTTCCGCCCGTCCGCGGAGCACCGGGAGCCCTACGTGATCGTCGCGGCGAACCTGATCGTCGCCGAGTCCGCCGACGAGGCCGCCGAGCAGGCCCGCGCCGCCCTGCGCCAGCGGGCCCGGGCGCTGGTCGCCCGCGGCGAGTCGTTCACCGACGCCGAGATCGACGCGTTCCTCGACTCCCCCGGCGGCGCCCAGGTGCGGGACATGGCCCGCTACACCGCCGTCGGCACCCCCGACCAGGCCCGCGCCTACCTCGCCGACCTCGCCGAGCAGACCAGCGCCAACGAGCTCATGCTCGCCCCCAGCGCCCCCGACCGCGCCGCCCGCATCCACGCCGTCGAACTCCTCGAAGCCCCCACCCCCGCCACCGCCTCAACCGCCTGACGGACCGGCGGGCGCGAGATCAAGGGGACTGTCCATCGCGGCCAGTTCGCGGACGTGGGTGGTGGACAGGGTGCTGCGGACGGCGAGTTCGTAGATGACGAGGGCGAACGTGACCACGGTGGCGAGGTCGGCCCAGAACGGGATGACCTGGCGGCCGTCGAACTGGCCGAGCCAGGAGATCAGAGCCAGGCCGCCGAGCCACGGGATGATCCACAGGGCGGTCCGCCAGGCGAGGTCGTCGCGGGTCGCGGTGCCGGTGCGCCGGACGTGCGCCTGGTGGACGGCGAACAGGGCGAGGCCGAGGGCCATGGCGAGGAACAGGCGCTTGTCGGTGTGCCAGCCGGCCCAGTAGACGATCAGGTTGGCGGCGGCGAAGGCGGCGGGGGCGAGGAGGCCGGCGGCGGGCATCCGGTAGGGGCGGGGGCGGTCGGGGTCGGCGCGGCGCAGCGCGGTCAGGCAGATCGGGGCGAACGCGTACATCACGAACGTCGACGAACTGATCAGCGTGACGAGGGTCCGCCAGCTCGGGAACGGCAGGATCATCAGCAGGCCGACGGCGAACGCCAGCAGGATGGAGACGACCGGCGTGCCGCGGCGGTCCAGTGCCGTCAGCTGGCGCGGCAGGTACCTGGTCCGGCCGAGGGAGTACGCCAGACGCGCCGAGGTGCCCACGTAGATGAGGGCCGTCCCGCCCGGGGAGACCACGGCGTCGATGTAGAGCAGCACGGCGAGCCAGCCGAGGCCCAGGTTCGTCGCCAGTGTCGCGAACGGGCCGAAGTCGCCCGGCCCAATCGGGTGGGCCCAGCCATGGACCAGACGGGCCGGGTCGAGCGACCCGAGAAAGGCGACCTGCAGCATCAGGTAAAGCACCGTGCCGAGCAGCGTCGCGAGGAAGATGGCGCGGGGCAGGTCGCGGCGCGGATCCCGGGCCTCCCCGCCCATCTGGACCGCCTGTTCGAAACCCTGCAGCGCGAACACCACCCCGGCGGGCAGCGCCGCGAACACCCCCCGCGCGCCATACGGCGCGAATCCGCCGCCGGCACTGAAGTTCGCCGTGTGGAACGACACCACCATGAGCGCGACCACCGTGATCGTCGGTATGAGGAACTTCCAGACGACGGTGACCGCGTTCGTGTGCGCCAGCCAGCGCACACCCAGCATGTTCACCACTGTGCACACCAGCAGCGCGACGATCGCCACCGCCATACCGAACCGGGTGAGCGTGCCGTTGTCGTGCACCAGGCCGGGCCATTCGTTGTCCAGGTAGGACAGGGCGGCCAGCACCTCGACGGGCGCAAGTGCCACCGCCTGGATCCAGGCCATCCAACCGGCGACGAACCCGCCGAGCGACCCGAACACGACATGTGTGTACCGGGCCGTCCCGCCCGCGACCGGATAGGCCGCGCCCAGTTCCGCGTGCACCAGCGCGAGCACGGCGACCAGCGCGCCCGCCAGCACCCAGGAGATCAGCGACGCCGGGCCCGCGGCCTGCGCGGCCGTCAGCGCCCCGAGCAGCCAGCCGGACCCGATGATCGACCCGAGCGAGACGAACGTCAGCCCGGCGAACCCAAGATGCCGCCGCATCTCCCGGTCCCCGGCCTGGAATGCCCCGACCATCCCGGATCTTCCAACGGTACCGGATTTTCCGGGCGCGTTTTCCCCATCCGTTCCGGAGCCTGATCCTCCGGATTCCGTGGACTTTTCCGGAGAGCCGTACTGGTCTTCGACGGACGTGTCGGACGTCACCGGTCGCCTCCCCGTGGCACCTGCGGCCGAACTTCCCGGCTGGACGCTGCCCTTCCCATCCCCCGCCGACAACACTCCTCCGATCACCGAACAAGAAGAAAAGCGGTGAGTCCGGTGTCCGCATGAATTCCGAAACGCTCCGGCAGGGTCGCGCGACAACGCCCGGGAAGCCGCCCGAAAGAAGACCCGGGAAACGCCCCTGCGGGCGAGCGGGTGGTCGTCCGGGACATTTCACGGCCACGCGGGGCTGCCGCGGTGAAGGTCGCGGAGCGGCGCGCCGAGCCCACGGCCAGCGGGCGCCCAGGGCGGCGACGATGGTCTGTCCCCATCACGGCAACAGGCGGGCACCGGTGGCGCGCCGTCCGCATCGGGGGATGTACCGTACGCCGGTCCAGGGTGATCGCGTGATCTTGCCCGGGACACGCCCCGGGATCGGGAGGCCGTGCGCGGGCCTCCCGCGCGGCGCGGCGGCGGCCCGGCGACGGGTCATCGCCCGCGGCGCGAACCCGGCGGCGGAGACGGTGGCGGAGCCTCAGGCCAGGCCACCGGAACACCCCTGCCCCCGGTCCGCGCCATGGGAGTGACGGTGACGTGAGACGTCGCGACAAGGAAAAGGACGAGGCGGCAGCGACCGCCGCGAACGACTCGCCCGAACAGGCCGGTCCGGCCACGGCACCACGCCGGTCGCGCGACGCAGGCCGTCCAGGCGGGTCTCGCCGGCGTCCGTTAACGCGTTGCCGGGCCGCGGCGGGCCGGCTGCCGACGCCGGGCCCGGCGCTCATCGCCACGCTCACCGCGTTCGTCGGGCTGATCGACATCATCACCGCGATCAGCCATCGGCCGACGCGCTGGACGTGGATCGGCCGGCTGATCCCCGGCATCGTCACCGACGCGGCGACGGGTACCAGCGTCGGCGCGGGCCTGCTGCTCGTCGGCCTCGCCCACGGCCTTCGCCGGCGCAAGCGGCGGGCCTGGCGGGCCGCGGTGGCATTGTGCGGCGCCGCGGTGCTGCTCGACCTCGCTCGCGGCTTCGCCGTCCCGCAGGCGCTGTTCGACCTCGTCCCGTTCGCGGTTCTGGTCGCCACCCGGCGCCGCTTCCACGCCGCCGGCGACCCGCGGACCCGCTGGCGGGCCCTCGGCGCCCTCGGCGCCCTCGCCGTCGCAGACCTGACCATCGGACTGTCCCTGATCCGCTTCCGGCACGGCACCGGCAGCACGTCCGAACGCCTCCTGCACGTGCTGGCGGGGCTCGTCGGCGTCACCGGGCCGGTCCACTTCCCGCCCGGCCACGGCGACGGCGACCTGGTCGGCTCCGTCCTGCTCGCCCTCGGCGCCGTCACCGTCGGGATGACCGGCTATCTGGCGCTGCGCCCGGCGAGCCCCGTCTGCGCCCGCACCGACACCGACGACGACCGGCTGCGGGCCCTGCTGACCCGCCACGGGGGACGCGACTCGCTGAGCTATGCGGCGCTGCGCCAGGACAACAGCGTGCTGTGGTCTCCGTCCGGCAAGGCCGCGATCACCTACCGGGTGGTCGGCGGCGTCGCTCTGGCCTGCGGCGACCCGGTCGGCGATCCGGAGGCGTGGCCACAGGTGATCGGCCCGTTCCTCGACCTCGCCGCCGCCCACGCCTGGGTGCCGGCGGCGGTCGGCTGCGGGCCGGACGGCGGGCGGGCCTGGCAGCGCGCCGGCCTGCGGGTGCTGGAACTCGGCGACGAGGCCGTCGTCCGCGTCGACACGTTCAGTCTCGACGGCCGGTCGATGCGCGGCGTCCGGCAGGCCGTCGGACGGGTCGAACGCGCCGGCTACACCGCCCGCGTCGACCGGATCGCCGACCTGACCGCCGACGAGCGGGCGATGCTCGCGGAGCGGGCCGCCGCCTGGCATTCCCGCGGCGGCGCGGGCGGCTGCGCCACGACCCTCGGCCGCGTCGGCGCCGCCGAGGACCCCGACTGCGTCGTCGTCCGTGCCTTCCAGGACGGCCGGCTGCGCGGCCTGCTCACCTTCCTGCCCTGGGGCCGTGACGGGCTGACCCTCGATGTCATGCGCCGCGAGCGCACCGCCGCCGGCGGCCTGGTCGACTTCATGCTCGTCGCCCTGTTGCGCGACGCCCGCCGCCTGCGCGTCACCCGGGTGGCCCTCACCTTCGCCGCGTTCCGCGCGATCCTCGCCCGCGGCGAAAGGATCGGCGCGAGCCCCGTCCTGCGCCTGTGGCGACGGATGCTGCTGGCCGCCTCCCGCTGGTTCCAGATCGAGTCGCTCTACCGCTTCAACGCCAAGTTCGACCCGACCTGGCAGCCTCGCTACGTCTGCTGGCCCGCGACCCGTGACCTGCCTCGCGTCCTGCTCGCCGCCGTCCGCGCTGAAGTCCTCCTTCCCCGCCCCTCACTGCTCCCGCGGCTGAAGCCCCGAGGGCCACTTCCGCCGACGACACCGGCGTCGGACCTTCTACCGTCGGCCTCGCCCAATACCACCTCCACCGACGCCGCCTCCACCGACGCCGCCTCCGCCAGGACCACCGCGGCCAGGGTCAGGACCTGCCAGGGCCGGCGACCGGGCGGTGACGGGCCGCAGGACGCCCGCGATGCCGCCCTCGCCGGACCGGTCGCCTCGGACCGGTGACGGGTTCCGGCGGACGCCGCGGGGCGACCTGGTCCAAGGCGGTGACGGCGCCAGCCGGACACGTGGTGACGGCGCCAGCCGGACACGTTCTGTCCTTCCGGGACCAGGCAGGGGCGTGGCCTTGGAAGGTGATGCGCGGAGTCGGCGCGGCACCCTGGCCACCATGACGTGGTCCAGGACGATAGCCAGCCACTGCGGACCAGGGCAGACGTTGACAGGACGGGGTGGGATTGATTGCCTCGCCCGGTGAACACGCGGCGTACCGTCCGGCTGGCGTTGGTCAGTACGGCACCCACTCCGGCGACGCGGGCCGCGCGGTTCGCCGACGACGAGGGCCTCGACGCCGACGGGCTGCGCCGGGCCGCGGCCGCCGCCCGCACGCTCGCGGCGAACGGAGCGGGAGCGCTACCGGGTCGGGCGCGGGTGCTGGTCGACGGCTCGGCCCGGGCCCGCCAGACCGCGCGAGCCCTCGGCCTCGCCGCCCGCGCCGGTGAGGCCGGGGTACGGATCGACGCGGCTCTGCGCGACCTCGACGTGGGCGACTGGCGAGGTCGGGAACTCGCCGACCTCGCCGTCGCCGGGCTGAGCCGCTGGCATGAGGATCCATCCGCCGCGCCGCCCGGTGGTGAGTCCCGCACCGACCTGCTCGACCGGGTCGCCGGCTGGCTTGCCGGCCTGGCCGCCGAGCCGGATCATGTCATCGCCGTCACCCACCCGGCGGTCATCCGCGCCGTGCTGCTCACCGTCCTGCGCTGCCCACCCGACGTCTTCTGGCGCATCGACGTCGCCCCCCTGACCGCCACCCTCCTCCACCGCCGAGCCGACACCATCGCCAGCACCACCGCGACTGCTCTCACCACCGGCCCGCCCCCTCTCCACTCTGGCCAGGCCTCCCCGTCGGGCGTCACGACACCCACGGTCGTCCCGGCCGCGGCGGGCGCCGTCTGGACTCTCACCCACGCCTGCCGGCCGCTCTAGGCGACCCGCCCGAGCGGCGCGCGGCGGCCACGCGACCTGTCCACAGATTCAAACATACGTTCGACAGTCCGGGCTGCCCCGGCTACGGTCGTTCCATGGTGATCAACGCCCCCCGCGGCGAGCCCCCCGGCTCATCCGGCCCGCCCATCGCACTCAGCACCGGTCCCTCCGCCAGCCTCGGCCCCAGTCGCTCCACAGGCCTGAACGCAGGCCCCACACCCGGGTCCGCGCCCCCGTCGCGCCCCATCGCCGACCCCACCTCGGATGGGGACTCCAATGCCCGCGCGCATCCCGGTGCCAGCGCGGACGGTGCTCGTGTGCCGCCGGAGGAGGAGCCAGCCGAGATGCCGCAGCGGTTCGAGGCGCTCGTCGGCCTGTTCGACTCCCTGCTGCGCGACGAACCCTGGCAGCTCAGCGACGGTCAGCTCACCGTCCTGCTCGACAGGGCCGGCCGGCTCGGCGGACGGACGGCGGCGTTGCGCGGCCGGCTCATCGCCGAGGCGCAGGAGCGTGGCCTGCCACCCCGTGTGGGCGCGGTCGACATCACGAGCCTCATTCGTGACCAGCTCGCCCTGTCTGCCCGGGAGGCCCGCCGGCAGGTCGGTCTCGCCCTCGCCATCCACAACGGCCCCTGCGAGGCCACCGGCCGGGCGCTCGCCAGTGGCGACATCACGGTCGAGCACGCCCACGTCATTCGCGACGCCCTCCTCGCGCTGCCGCAGGACATCACCGACGAGGAACGCAGGACCGCCGAGCAGACCCTGCTCGACCACGCCCACGTCCTCGACCCGTATCGGCTGGTGAAGCTCGCCGCCCGCATCCGCGAGCACCTCACCCGCGTCGACACCTCCCCCGGCGGCGACGATCCACACGCCGACAGCCACACCGGCCAGCCCGGCGACGCCCCGAACGACGACAGCCGCTCCGACGGTGGCAGCGGCGCCGACGGCGGCAGCGGCGCCGACGGCGGCAGCCGGCGGGGGCCCGGCGACGAGGACGACCGTCCCTCCCCGGACCCCGCCCAGATCCGCCGCCTCACCTTCACCGACACCGTCCGCGGCACCACTCTGATCAGCGGCGAGCTCGACGCCGAGGGCGCCGCGCTGCTTCGCACGGCCCTGGACCGCCTCGCCGCGCCCCGGCCCGCCGCCGACGGCCGTCTCGACCCCCGCAGTCCCGCGCACCGCCGCGCCGACGCCCTCGTCGAGCTCGTCACTCGCGCGCTCAGCGGCTCGTCGCTACCCACCTCCGGCGGGCTGCGTCCCCACCTGAGCGTGATCATCCCCTGGGAAACCCTCGTGGGCGCCGGCCTCGAACCAGCCATCACCGACTGGGACCTGCCCCTGCCCCGTGGCGTGCTCACTCGCCTGGCCTGCGACGCCGAGGTCACCCGGATCGTCCTCGACCCGGGCGGCGTCCCCCTCGACGTGGGACGCGCAGCCCGCACGGTGTACCCGACGCTGCGCCGCGCCCTCGTCGTCCGCGATCGCGGATGCGCGTTCCCGGGATGCGACGCGCCACCTCAGTGGACGGACGCCCACCACGTCATCCACTGGTTGCACGGAGGAGGCACGAAGCTTCACAACCTCGTCCTCCTCTGCGGTCCCCATCACCGGCAGGTCCACCACGACAAGTGGACGATCCACTTCGAGGACGACCACCGGCCCACCTTCATCCCACCCGCCCACGTCGACCCTCGCCGCCGACCGCGCCGCAACCACCGCAACCAGCCCTTCCCGCCCGTTCCCGAGCCGCGTATACCAGCGGGATGAGGGTCGGCGGGCGACGGCCGCGCGATCACATGGAGGCACGCACCGGTGCGTGGCCGCGGGCAGGCGTGTGGCCGCGGGCGGTCCCTCGGGCGGGGACTGGCACATGAGCGAGGGCGAGCGAGCGGGCGAGAGCGACACGGGCAGCGGCGCGGGCGAGGGCAGCGGTGCCAGAGCTGACCGTGCCGCGGTGGCGGTGTGCCGTTCACCAGCCAGCGGCCGATGTGCTGGACCTTCCAGCGGACCGGGTCGTGCGGGGTATGGGTGCGGCCGTCACGCCAGAAGCGGTCGAGGTTCAGCGCGCCCGCGAACCGTGCGGGTGCCGCCGAGCTCGAACAGCTCCGACGCGGCGGGCACCGCGGTCCTTGCGCCGGCGACCTTGGCCTCGGTGGCCACCGAGGCCCTGGCGGTGCTGTCGTCCGTCGGGTTCAGGTCGGCCTCGTCGATGCGGACGCAGCCTCGCGCAGCAGGGCCTCCGCCGCCCGGACCTCGATCTCCAGATCGCCGGCCTGCTGGAGGAGCAGCGGCTCGTCGGCGGCCCTCGCCGCACCACTCTCGAACCATGGCCCGGCCTTCGTGACCTGTGCGACGGCGGCGTCCAGCGCACCACGGGCGATACCGGTGTCGAGGGCGGCGTGCAGCACCTGGGCGCGGGCGCCGTAGGTCTTCGGGCCGTCGAAGATCGAGGGAGAAGGAGACGATCTGATCGGCCAGTTCGCCTCGGTCGACGAAGGGTTGACCGGCCACCAGAACCTGGTTCTGCTGGCCCGTCTCCTCGGGTTTCCGCTGGTCCTGACTGCCGCACTCGGTCTCGCCCTCGGTTTCCGCCCGGAGGCCGGCGCATCCGGCATGATCCTGGCGATCCTGCTGATCCTCTCGTTCTCGCTCGCATGGATCTTCACGACCGTGGGCCTCTGGTCGCGTTGTCGATGGGCATCCCGGCCAGCCAGATCTCGATATCGGGATCGGTCAGTGGTCGCCGGGTATGCCGAACTCCTCGATCAGCACGGGATACTGCTCCCCACCATGTCCGGCGGCGATCGAGCGGTCGGCCATCGTTTTGATCAGCCTGGGCAGTTCGGCGTTGACTCCTACCGCCTCGCTCTGCTCGATCAGGTGCGTCATCGCCCGCGCGTCGGTCTCCAGGGCCGACACCTCGGCGGGGAAGGAGCCGGCGTCGATCTGCTCGGCATATCCGGGCAGCCATTCGGCGACGCCGGCGGCGATCTGCTGGGCGAACGGCGCATACGTCGCGGCGTCGACACCGGCCGTCCTGAGCAGGGCAGTGCCCTGGAGCCAGGCGTTCAGGACGCTCCACATCATGGCCAGGCCGGCCACGTCATACAGGGACGCCAGCCCGTGGTCCGCGCCGAGGTAGGTGACGGTGCCCAACGCGTCGAGTGTTGGCCTGTGTGCCTCGAAGTCCGGCCGCGGCCCGCTGTGCAGAATCACCGCCTCGGCGGTCCCGATCGCCGGCGGGATGGCCATGATGGCGCCGTCCAGGTAGTGAGCGCCGTGCTGCTCGGCCCATCGGGCGGCTTCCCGGGCCTGGGCCGAGTCGCCCGAGGTCAGGTTGATCAACATCGTGCCGTCCAGCTCGATGTCGCTCGCGGCGAGCAGTTCGTGCATGGCCCGGTAGTCGGTGACGCAGATGACCGTCAGGGAACCTGCCCTGAGCGCGTCACCGACCGTCGGCGCGAGCCGTGCGCCCTCGGCCACCAGCTTGTCGGCCTTGGAGGTCGTGCGGTTCCACACGGTTGTGGGATGCCCGGCTTTCAGGAACGCGCCGGCGAGTGCCTGGCCCATCCGTCCGAGTCCGATGACTGTCACGGGTGTGTCGGGGCTGTCGTTCATGGCAGCATCGTCAACGTTGAGACCGGTGTGAAGGTCACGCGGAGGTTTCGATGCGGATCGGGGAGCTGAGTCGTCGGACGGGCGTCAACGCCCATCAGCTGCGCTACTACGAGGCTCAGGGCCTGCTGGAGGCAGACCGCGGCGCGAACGGTTACCGCGAGTACGGCGAGAACGCCGTGCTGCGGGTGAATCAGATCCGGCACCTGCTTGGTGCCGGTCTGTCGTCCGAGGACATCGCGTACCTGCTGCCCTGCGCGGTCGGAGAGGCCCCGGAGCTGCCCGGGTGCCCCGAGCTGCTGGCCGCGATGCGCTCCCGGCTGCAGCGACTGAACGACCAGATAGACAGGCTTGCGCAATCCCGCGACGCGCTCACCACCTACATCGACGCGGCCGAGCGAATGGGCAGCGAGAGCTATCCACCCTTTGACAATGCTGACCTGGAGCCCGCCCCTGCATAACCGCAGACGATCTCCGGCCGCAGTATCAGCCCATCGTGCACGCGGCGACGACGGCAGCGGGCAGTCCGACTGCCTGCCACTCCGCGCCCGAGACCATGCCGAGCAGGTGCGCCAGATGGTTGCGTTGACCTAGCCTAGCGGTGGTGCGCTGGCCCATGCCGTCCCAGTCGTCCTCGATGCGGACACCTGGCTGGTCTCGGCGGCGCGACAGACCGGACGGCCCGACAGACCCGACAGGCAAGACGGGCTGGCGGGCTGGCCCGCCGATGGGAGTCGGGCGGCTACTCGTGGCCGAGGTCGAGGAGTTCCTCGTGGAAGCCGCCGAACCCACGGGCGCGGTCGACCAGATGGATCTCGAGGATCCAGTGGCAGCGCCGCCCGTCGTGGTCGAGCCGGCGCATCGGACGGTCGCTACCCGGCGTCACGTAGTACTCGACCTTGTCACCCGGGATGCGGGCGTGGGGGAACTCGCCGACGAGATGACCGGCGATCGGGCCGCCGAACGCCCAGCCCGCCTCCTCGGCCAGCCGGTTGACCGCCGCGTAGAACTCAGCGCCGGTGATGGCGGGATGGTCGTCGTAGTGGCACCGGGCCGCGTCGAAGATCCGCGTCAGGTCGGCGCACAGCCGGTGCTTGGCCGGATCGTCACCCAGGACGAAGGTGCGGCCGAAGTCGGCCTCCCAGTCACCGAAGACCGGGCCGAAGTCGCAGAACGCGATGTCGTCCGCGGCGATCAGCCGGTCCGGCGGGTTGTCCGCGTAGGGATGCAGGGTGTTCGGGCCGGCGCGCACGATCCGCTTGTGCCAGTGCTGGCGGGTACCGAACATCTCCTCGGCGAGATCGCGGATCGCGTCGCTGACCTCGCGCTCCCCGCGTCCGGCGACGACCAGCCCACGGGCGGCGACCTCGTCGAACAGCGCCCGCGCGCGATCCTGAGCGGCCAGCAGGCGGGCGGCTCGGCCGCCCTCGGTCTCCACGGATCCCGCGTCGAGTGATCCGGCGTCGAGTGATCCGGCGTCGAGGTCCACGGTGGCTCATCGTACGGGCAGCGGGAGACGGCCTTCCGCCGCGGGAGCAGGACACAGGCCGGCTGGCCGCGCCCGAGGCCCCGGAGGTGCCTCGCTTTCGCGAAGACGGCACAATGCGACCGACCGGACGACCGGAGCCAGACAGAACCTGAAGGACCAGCCAGGGAGCGGTCATGGACGCCACCGACAACCTGGACGCGGCGCACGCGCGAGACGCTGGCCGTGCCGAGGAGGAACAGCTGCTGGCCGCGGCCAGGGCCGGCGACGCGGAGGCGTTCCGCCGGCTGATGGCGCCGCAGGAGGCACGGCTTCGGGCGCACTGCTACCGCATGCTGGGCTCGTTGTTCGACGCCGAGGACGCCCTGCAGGACACCATGATCAAGGCGTGGCAGGGGCTCGGTGGCTTCGACGGTCGCAGTCAGATCGGCACCTGGCTGTATCGGATCGCCACCACGACCTGCCTGAACGCGCTGCGCAGCCGGTCGCGGCGGGCACTGCCGATAGACGTCGGCTTCCGCTCGGGCGACCCGGGTGACGCTGCCGGCGCGCCGAGCGCCGAGTCGACCTGGCTGGAGCCGCTGCCGGACGCGATGCTCGGCCCGCGGGCGGCGCCCGACCCGCAGGAATCGTACGAGCTGCGTGAGAGCGTGGAACTCGCTCTGGTCGCCGCCTGGCAGCACCTCCCGGCCCGGCAGCGGGCGGCGCTGCTGCTCACCGACGTGCTCGGCTACCCGGCCCGCGACGCCGCCGAGGCACTCGACACGACGACGGCGGCGCTCAACAGCGCCCTGCAGCGCGCCCGCGCCCTCGTCGCCGATCGGGTGCCCGCGCGGTCGCAGCAGGCGACGCTGCGCCGGCTCGGTGACGCCGGCATCGACGCGGCCGTGGCGCGCTTCCAGCGGGCGATGGACGACGCCGACGTCACCGCGGTCGTCGGCATGCTGCGGGAGGACGCGACCTGGTCGATGCCGCCGCAGCCAGCATGGTTCGCCGGGCACGACGCGATCGGCGCGTTCCTGGCCGCCAATCCGTTCCGCTACTTCCGGTGGCGCAGCATCGCGACGCGGGCAAACGGTCAGCCGGCGCTGGCGGCATATTCGGCTCTGAGCACCGAGCCGCCGAACACTCCTTACCTCCCGCACGCGATCAACGTTCTCACGTTCGCCGATGCGGGCGACGACGCCGACACCGACAAGGGCGGCGGCCCTGTCACCGCGGTGACGACGTTTCTCGACGTCACCCGCCGCGGCGTGAGTGGCCCGGACTTCCGGGCCTTCACCGACACCGGTCTGTTCGCCCGGTTCGGGCTGCCGGCGGCCCTTCCCGCCTGAGAGCCGCGCGACCCTTCCCGCCTGAAAGCTGCGCGGACCGTGTCCGCCTTTTGTCCGTCCGCGCGCCACGTGTCCGCGGAATGCCATTCTGGCAGCACTATGTCCTGACTGTGATCTTCCGTGGGGGCGGCGGCGAAGGCAATTCTGCTGCCTGCCAGCGTTACATCCACGGACCAGGAGCGGTGATGCGACCCACCAGCCCAGGATTCGGAAAGCACCTGACAATCCCCGTCGGCGGCGACGGCGAAGGAGAGGAGCCCTGATCGACCGAACCGGCCCCCACCACCGTCGCCACACCCCGGAGTAGGGCGCACGGACAGCTCGACTGCCTCCCCCCGCGCCACCACCGCCACGCCGCCACCAACGCCCCGCCAACATTCACGTCACGTCAGGGGTCAGGAGGACGTCGCGCCGCGGGTATCGACGGCGACGGCGGAACCAGCGTCGCCGGGGGCGCGGGGGAAGCGGCCCCGAACCATCGCGAGACAAACCGTCTAGATATTTGCATGTCTCCCGATTCCGGCGGACATGCTGTCCGCGTCGACATCATCGTGAGTAGACTCATCCTCGGCCTACTCCCCCATAGGCCGTTCCTGGAAGGCACGTTCCAGTTCCTGACGGCATCGGCTCACGGGGGGAAGATGACGCATTTCGTCGACCGGCTGCGCAGTACGCCCACAGCCCGGTGGTATGAGCAGCTCGCCGAGCAGCGGCGACGGCGGTCATCGCTCGCGCGCGTCCCGGCCTACGACCAGTTCGAAGCAATGCTCCGCCGCCGCCTCGCCGGCAGCGGCGGGGATGTGACGGCGCTGGCGAGGACCCGGTTCACCCAGGCACAGCTCCTCGAGGAAACGGAGGTCCCCCGCAGCTCGCTGCACCACATGTTCCACGCCGACAAACCGCCCTGCCTGGTCTACCGGAAAGTCCCCCACAGCGATGACGCGGGGAAACCGGCGGAGGAGCGGGGCCAGGGCGCGCTGAGTGCCATGCGCATCTCGACCGCGCAGGGCATCTGGGCCGCCGAGGTGAAGGTCTGGACGTACTGGCCCTGTCGGGACGGCTGGCTCGAGGTGCTCGCCGGGTTGGACGACCCGGTCCGACGCACGGCGGCGGAGTCGCTCGTGCTCATGGTCGCCGAATGGGCCAGCCGGAATCGGGCGGTCGCGGCCTGCCACGGATTCGCCCCGCCGCTCGCCGCCGTCGAGGACCTGCTCGTCGTCAGCCGTAGCCAGCTGAACCCGTCCGACGCCGTCGAACTGCTGACCACCGTGACGCGCCGAGCGCTGCAGGACCACGGCCGCGGCCCGGCGGACCTGCTCAACGTCGTCCACGACAGCCTGATGGGCCTGGCCTTCGACGCCGGCGACGGCCTCACCCACGCGATGGGCGATCTGGTCGCCTCCGTGTCGACCCTCGCCCGGCTCGTGCCGACGATCCCGCCGCCGCGGCGCGCCCTGCTCGCCGACGAACTCGGCCCCACCTTCGCCGACCTCATGGAGCTGCTGTGCCCTCCGACGCGGTGATTGACCCGCGGCACCGCGAGGCCCGCTACGTCGAGGAACGACTGCGCGCCCGGCTGCTCGCCCTGCAGCACCACGCGGTGGAACGCGCTGCCGGCCGCGGGGACCTCGATGCCGGCCGCATCCGGGACCTCGAGGACCTGCTGGCTGACGCGTCCGCCCAGCTCACCGCGAGCGAGGAGGCCCCGCGCATCGCGTTCCGCATCCGCTGTGCCCTGGAGGAACGACGCGACGCCCGGCGTACCGTCGACGAGTCGGCGCGGGCCTGGTTGGCGCTGCACGATCACGGCGTGCGTGCCTTCGGCCCGACGGACGACGCGGTGACCCGCGCCCACTCGTTCGCCATCCGCTACACCCGGCTGCGGGGCGGCCCCGCCGAGCTCGACGACGGCGTGAGCCGCTACGAGCGGCAGCTGCAGGAGCGCCGCAGCCGCTTCGGGCTGCACGACCAGCGCACCCACATCACCCGCACCAACCTCGCCGTGGCCCTGCGCGACCGCGGCTCGCCCGACGACTTCGCCCGCGCACGGCGGATCCTCACCGAGGAGATCCACGACCGCACCGCCGACTTCGGCCCCGATGACCCCGTCACCTGGTCGGCCCTGGTCATCATGGCGCAGACCATGCTCTGCCAGGCCGAGTCCCCGCCGACCGGCGCCGTGGTGCGGCAGGCGCTGTGCGAGAAGGCGCTGGACATTCTGCAGCCGATCCTGCGGGCCCGTCAGCGGCGGTTCGGCCCCTCCGAGGTGACCTTGCAGGCGACGCTGGTCGCCGCACACGCGGAACTGCTGCTCAGCCGGGTGGAGCCGGCCGCCGTCCGGATCCGCTACGTCCAGGCCGTCGCGGACCGCACCCGCATCCGGCTCACCCCCGGCTGGGCCGACTGCCTCCTCGCTCGCGCGCTGCCCCCGAACGATCCGCGAGCCCTCGCCTCGGCCCGCGCCGCGCTCGCCGCCCGCCGGGACTACTACCCCCCGCACGCCCGGCAGGTCCGCGACGCCGAACAGCTCGTCGTCCGGCTGGCCTCCCGCCGGCCATCCCCGTGACCACGCCATCGCCCGACCCACCAGGGCCACCAGGGCCACCAGGGCCGGGCGAATCCAGGTCGACGCACACCACGGGAGCGCGCGGGCACCACGGCGGCCCGGCCGCGTCCCCCCGGACCGCGGCCGGGCCTCATCGTGACGCTGACACTCCGGCTCGCCGCATGGCCAGACGTCCCAGCGGTGGGTTATATCGGCCACCCTTCCGCGTTACTTCGGATTGCGCACGGACCGCCGCCGCCACACAATGCGCACCCCGACTGAGCCGCGCCCAGCGCCATTCGATGACGGAAAGAACGTATCACGCCATCGGTCGGTTCCAACAGGCAGCCACACCCGTCTCGCGCTACCGTCAGAACCACCCGTCCTGCAGAGTCCAACAATTCCGCACATTTGCTGGGCCGCATCGACACAAGCTTTCAGATCATAGTTTGGACCGCCATCCTGAAGGATTACACGTCGATTCCTCCTCGTCACCCACCAGTAAAAGAGCGGTCTCGGGTGGAATTCAGCGCACTATTGGAGTCGCCGCGGATCGAACGCCGTTATCCGGAATGATCCTCGCGAGAAGCCGGGCCGGCGCCCGTGACCGCCCCAGCCGCGCCGGTCGCGCCAGCCTCACCGGTCCCACCAGCCACCCCGGCCAGCTCGTCCACCCCGGCCGCCACGGCCAGCTCGGCCGCCACGGCCACCTCGGCCGCCCCCTGCGTCTGCGGCGGTTTCGGCAGCGCGCCGCGCAGCTGGGAGGCGAGACCGGCGAGCACGCCGAGGCCGGCGGCGACGCCGAAGACGACCATCAGCCCGTGATGGAACGGCCCGGCCAGCAGGTGCGGGAAGAAGTCGCGGCCGGTGAGCACGGCCCGATGCTCCGGCGGCGCCGGCCGTCCGCGGCCAGCAGGTGCTCGACCGGGTTCACGCCGAGGACGGTGGCGAACAGCGACGACACCGGCGGCAGCGTCCCCACGTGCTGGGCGACCGAGACCGGCGGCCGCGACCGGCGGCGGTCAGGCGCGCGCGTCGCGCGTCTCGACGAGGACCCGGGTGAGCAGGGTGGCGGCGTAGCGGTCGATGCGGGGCACCAGATGGGGTGGCAGGAGCTCGTACTCGCGGATCATCCGGGTGACGCGGGCGCCGAGCAGCGTGTGGCGGACCGAGGCGAACAGCAGATGGTGGTCGAGGTCGACCAGCGGGCGGCCGAGCAGCTCGGCGTAGCGGGCGGCGGTCTCGGTGCGGTCGGGCAGGCCGGACAGGCGCGCGATCCCGACGCCCTCGCTGAGGTGCCGGTCCAGGTGCAGGAACCAGCCGAGGTCGGTCTCGGGCTGGCCGAGCGACATCATTTCCCAGTCCAGGACGGATGCTACCCGCTCCCCCTGGAAGATCATGTTGCCGAGGCGGGCGTCGCCCCACAGCAGCCGGACGGGATGTGGCTCGGCCGGCGGATGGGCGCGCAGCCAGTCGAGCGCCGCCACGAGAGTGGCGCGGGCGACGTCCTCCGGCGCGAAGAAGTCCAGATGACGCTCGTACGCGGCGAGCTGCTGCGCCATGCCGGCCGGCCCGTACTCCGGCTGCCCGGCGAACTCCAGGCCGAGCTGGCCGGGATCAAGACGGTGGATGCGCGCCATCGCCACCAGCGCCGCGTCCCACATCCGCGCCCGCTCGGCCGGCGTCGCCTCGTGCAGGAAACCCTGCATGTGGTACGGCGGGATGTCAGGCGGCACGTCGCCGTCGACGAGGCCGAGGACGACGAACGGCGCCCCGAGCACCGCCGGATCGAGCTCGACGCCGTACACCGGCGGCACCGGCACGTCGCTGTGCCGGCCGAGGATCTCCACGACACGGCACTGCTCGGCGAACCGGTCCCACGGGTAGAGCTGGAACCGCCGCGGCGCCAGGCGCACCACCAGCGGCCGGGCCACCCGCCGCCCGTCCGGCCCGGTCCGGTGCGCCGGCAGCAGCACCAGTTCCCCCGAGTACCCCTGACCCGGCGGGACGCACGGCTCACCCAGCTCCCAGCGCGTCGGCCCGTCCCCGGGCGTGGCGTCGTGGACGGCGAGCCAGTCCGTCAGCCGCGCCCGCAGCCGGGCCGGGTCGGTCTGGAACGGAACGGCCATGGGGGCTCAGGTGCGGTCCTGCAGCTCCTGCACGGCGCGGTCGATGTGGTCGCTGTACTTGTTCCCGGTGCGCTCGTCGACCACGTCGCCGACCTTCTCGGCCGCGGCGTCGATCTTGTCGTCGTGCTTCTCCGCCAGATCGCCGAGCTTGCCGAGCGCGTCCTTGAAGTCCACTGTCGAGGCCTCTCTCCGCCGTCCGGTCTCCGCCGTCCGGCACCGGGCGCCACCTAACTGCTCCGCTAATCATGATGATATCCCGGCGGAGCGTCCCGCGGCCCCGCCCATGGCGGGTCAGACCTGGTCAGGGACGGTCGCGTCCGGGGGGAACGCGCAGACGGAGCGCGCGATGCTCACGGTCCCGCGGGACCTGGACGCGCGGATCCCACCAGCACGCAGACGCGCGGGTCCCGCGGGACCCGGATGGTGGCGTCGATCAGCGCAAGTCGATCAGCGCAGATCGATCAGCGCAGATCGTCAGCGCTGGCGCGGGCGGCCTCGGTGTCCGTGCCGGCACCGCCGGACTCGCGGGCGAACACGTCGGCTGCCCGCCGGTCCGCGGAGGTCTGCCCGGCCACCTGGCGAGCGGCCTCGGCGTCGCTCAGACCCGCACCCGCCGGACGGGAGGTGCCGGCACCGTTGTGCGGGCCGAACCCGGCATGCGGGCCGACGCCGGTGTCCCGTACTGGACGGACGTGGTCGACGATCGCCGCGCAGAAGGCCTTGAGGTCGTCCGGTCGCCGGCTGCTGATCAGCGGGTTCGGGCCGTCGACGCAGACGACGACCTCCTCGTCGACCCACCTCGCGCCGGCGCCCCGCAGGTCGGTGCGCAGGCTCGGCCAGATGGTGATCCGCCGCCCGCGCACCGCGTCCGCCTCGATCAGCGTCCACGGCCCGTGGCAGATCACCGCGATGGGCCGACCGGCATCGACGAACTCCCGGGTGAATCGCACGGCCTGCGGCTGGGTACGCAGGAAGTCGGGGTTCGCCACGCCGCCGGGCAGGACGAGCGCGTCGAAGTCCGCCGACCGCGCCGTGTCGAGCGTCTCGTCGACAGCGAAGCGGTCGGCGCGGTCCAGGTGATGGAAGGCCTGGACCGTCCCCGGGTGCGTGGACACCAGGACCGGGTCCCCGCCTGCGTCGCGCACCGCCGCCCACGGTTCGGTGAGTTCCAGTTGTTCGACGCCCTCCGGGGCGACCAGAAACGCGACCCGGGTGCCTGCCATGTCGTGGGTCATCAGCGTGCTCCTCTCGTCTCGTTCGCGTCGGATTGCTCACACCGGACGAGCCGGCACCGTCGCCCTGCCCGGCGGCGAACCAGTTACGCGGATTCGATACGGCGAGCACAAACTGTGACGCTTCGTGACGAACCGTGGTCCGTGTGCGCAGACGACCGGACATATCGGGCGCCGGATCGCACGCAATGCGACTCAGTCACTCCTGTCGGAATTAGGACTCATACCGGAGCGGCAGCGTTTGAAGGCTGACACATACGATCTGTTTCCGACCGGGATTTGCGATCTTGTGCGTCGCCGGCTCGGCGACGCACCGCGCACCCCCGCCGCTTGAGGGAGGCATCCGATAGACCGCGACGAGCTTGTCGACCTGACTCGACGGGCACTCAAAATCGCAACGGACAAGACAACGGACATGACGGTGTCGGAGCGCCGTCAGCCGGCTGCGGCATACACCGATCAGGAACGCTTCCGCCGGGAGCGGGAACTCGTCCTGAGGTCGCCGCAGCTGGTCGGTTATCGTTCTGAACTCCCGACGCCGGGCAGCTACACCACGAAGACCGTCATGGACGTCCCCGTGCTGCTGACCCGGGGGTCCGATGGCGTCGTGCGCGCCTTCCAGAACATCTGCGCGCACCGTCAGGCACCGGTCGCGCAGGGCTGCGGGGAGGCGGAGCGGTTCGTCTGCCCGTTCCACGCGTGGACCTACGACAACCGGGGCTGCTTCGTCGGCGGACCTGGCCGGGAGGGTTTCCCGACGACGCTGGGCAGCGGGGCGCCGGGCACCGGGCCCGCGCTCACCGAGCTGCCCGCCGCCGAGCACTCGGGATTCCTCTGGGTGGGCCTGCGGCCGCAGGACGGGCCGCTGGACATCGCCACGCACCTGGGCGAGCTCGGCCCGGAGCTCGAGTCCTGGAACATCGGGAACTGGGCGCCGGTGGGCGAGAAAGTTCTCGACGCCCAGGCCAACTGGAAGTTCGTCCTGGACACGTTCGCGGAGAACTACCATTTCGCGACCGTGCACAAGGACACCTTCGCCCTGTTCACCCGCAGCAACTGCGCGCTGTTCGACTCGTTCGGCCCGCACCATCGGCTGGTGTTCCCGATGCGGAACATCGTTGATCTCCAGGATCAGCCGGAGGAGTCGTGGGAACCACTGAACAACTTCGTGGTGATCTACGCGCTGTTCCCGAACATCGTGCTGTCCTGCACCGTGGCCAACGGCGAGGTCTTCCGGGTCTATCCCGGGCGTGAGGCGGGTCACTCGGTGACCTACCACCAGAACGCCTCGCCAATGGACCTCACCGACGAGGCGACCCGCAAGGCCGCCGACGACATCTTCGAGTACGCGCACGCGACCGTGCGTGACGAGGACTTCCGGCTCGCGGGTGACATCCAGCGGGCGTTCGCCTCCGGGGCGCGCCCGGAACTCGTCTTCGGCCGCAACGAGCCGGGCCTGCACCACCGGCACGCCGCGATCGACGAGGCGCTGGGCGAGAAGCTCGGCGGCTGAGGCGGCCCGCGCGGGCGGGGTCGCCAACCCGCCCGCGTCAGGATCGACCCGGCCGTCACGCGGCGGTAACGGGAGCCCTCTACCGTGCTGGGCGTCGCATGCTGCCGACCAGCGCGAGGGGGTTGTCGATGCCGGACGGCGGGAGACCGCGGGACACGAGGCCGGGCGTCGTCCCGATCGTGGATGTCTCCGCGTGGACGGCGCCGGACGCCGCCGACCGGTCCACCGAGCGCCAGGCGGTGGCCCGCCGGCTCGACGCGGTCTGCCGCACGGTCGGCTTCGCGCAGATCGTCGGCCATGGCGTCCCGGACACCCTGATCGCCGACATGCTCGCCGTCACCACCGAGTTCTTCGACCAACCGGTTGAGGAGAAGCGCCGGCTGCTGCCCCCCGGCCCGGAGGTCAACCGCGGGTACGCCCCGCTCGGCAGCGAGGCGCTCGCCTACAGCCTCGGCGCCGAGGACGCGCTGCCCGACCTGTTCGAGGCGTTCAACGTCGGCGTGGACGCGTGGCCCGCCGGCGACCCGTACCACGAGGCCGAGTCGCACCGGATGTTCGCGCCGAACCTGTGGCCGGCGCACCCGGCCCGGATGCGCGCGGTCTGGGTCGAGTACTTCACCACCCTCAGCCGGCTCGCCGGCACCCTGATGTCGGCGTTCGCGCAGGCACTCGACCTGCCGACGGACTACTTCGCCACCCGCACCGGACGGGCGCCGAACGTCATGCGGGCCAACCGCTACCTGCGCCACCCGGGCGCACCCGACCCGGCGCCGGGCCAGCTGCGGATGGGCGCCCACACCGACTACGGCGCGTGCACCATCCTGCTGGCCGACGACGTGCCCGGACTGGAGATCCTCGGCCCGGACGGCCGCTGGCACGGCGTGCGGCCGGCGCCGGGCGCGTTCATCGTCAACATCGGGGATCTGCTGGCCCGCTGGACGAACGACCGCTGGCGTTCCACACTGCACCGCGTCGTCCCCCCGCCCACCGCCGAGCACGGGCCGGCGCTGCGCCGCTCGATCGCGTTCTTCCACGAGGGCAACCACGACGCCGTCGTCGAGTGCCTGCCCACCTGCGTCTCGGCGGACAACCCGGCCCGCTACCCGGCGGAGACCGTCGCCGACCACCTGATGGCCAAGCTCCTCGGTCCCCGCACCCTCACCACCTCCGCCGCCACCTCGACCACCATCGGCCGAGCCTGACAGGGGCGGGCGGCCCGCGAGGGGATGACATTGGGCCCGGGAACGTGGCCGCGCAGTGGGCGTAGCGTGACCGGCATGGCATCGGTACCCACTGCACCCGTCGTCGCCGCCGGGCTGGTCGGCGGCTACTCGGTAGCCCGTCTCAGCGGGCATCGTGAACTGGGCGGGGTCGTGCTCGCCCTCGGCGGAGCGGTCTGCGGTCGCTCCTGGCTGCGCCAGCGCGGCCCCACCCTGACCGGCGTGCTGCTCGGCACGTACACGGCGGCCTTCGGCGCCGCCCATCCCCTGGCGAAGAAGCTCGGCGCCTGGCCGTCCGTCCTCGCCGTCACGGCCGCCGCGTCGACCGCCTCCTACCTCCTCGCCGACCGCCCCGCCAGCCGGTCGGAAGCGCGCTAGGCGAAGGGGTCGAGGGCGTCGCGGAGGGCGTCGTCGGTCCAGGTGCCGAGATCGGCGCCGGCCAGGGACAGGGTGGCGGCCGGGCCGGGATGGGTGCGCAGACCGATCCAGCCTGGTCGCAGGACCAGTTCGGCGCCTGCGAGCGGGAGGGCGTCGTCCGCGGCGACGAGCCGTGCGGCGAGCTCCGCGAGCGGGACGGCGTCGGCCGGATCGGCACTCTCCCCGCTGATCGCGAACGCGACGAGCCGGGCCGGGCCGCCGGCGGGCGGGGCGCCGTCGTGGTCGGCCGGCAGCGCCGCCGGGGTGTCGTCGACGCAACGGGCGAGCTGGGTGACGGCCTGGGCGGCGCTGCGTCCACCCGGTGACGTCGCCGGCACGATGTGCACGATGCGCAGCGGCTGGCCGCTCGTCGCGGCGTGCCGCGCGGCGGCGCGGGCCCAGGCGGCGTGGGTGAGGATCGCGCCGGCCGTCCCGGCATGGCTGGCCAGCACCGCCTGCCAGTCCACCGCCGAGCCTGGCCCGCCCCCGGACGCGGTTTCGCCGGACGCGGATACGCCGGACGCGGATACGCCGGACGCCGGTTCGCCCAACCCCAGGACACCGGGGGCGGCGTCGGGCGTGTCGAGGCCGTGGACGACGATGACCGCGTCGAGCCCGGCGCCGGTCGGGGACGTCGCCGCGGCCCGGCGGATGCCCTCCTCCGCGGCCATGAAGCCGGCCACCGGGTCGGGGCCGCCGGACACGCCGACCGGGACGACGACGGTGGCGTGACCCCAGGGGGTCAGCGCGGCCGAGAGCCCGTCGGCGAGGTCCCTGTCGTCGCAGACGACGAGACAGGTGCGGCCGGAATCGGCACCGGTCGCGGCCGTGGGTGCGGCGGCGGCGTCCAGCGGGCCGAAGCGCGGGTTGGAACCGCCGGTCGAACGCTGCTGCTCGTGGGCCGGGGTGAGCACGACCGGGCCGAGGGTGGGCAGCGCGGCGGCGGCGCCGACCCCACCCGTCGCGAACGCCTCCACCAGCCGCGGCGGCGCGATCAGGGACAGTTCCGGGCCCGCCGAGAAGATCACCCGTCCACGGCACCAGCCGAACGCGTCGCCGGCCATCCGCGCCGCCGCCGGGGCCATGTGCTCCGGCTGCGGCATCGCGGACAGGTCGAGGCCGCCGGGGTCGGCGCCGGCGAAGGCGAGGCTCGCCCGGACCATCCGCGTCGCCGCGATCGGCGACAGCGCGTTGACCGACACCCCCGCCGGCATCCGCGGCCCGAGCTGCCAGGTCAGCGCGGCGACGGCGCGCTTGGCCGCCCCGTAGGCGGGGCCGTCGACGGACGTGCGGGCGAGCCCGACCCCCGAGGAGACAGCGATGAAGCGACCCCGGCCGGCCGCCACCATCGGCGGCAGCGTCGCGGCCAGCATGGTGAGGTGCCCCCGGATGTGCACGTCGAGGACGATCGCCCAGTCCTCGGCGGTGCCGTCGACGATGCGGGGGAAGCGGATGGCACCGGCGGTGTTGACGACGGCGTCGAGGGTGCCGTGGGTGGCGAGGGTCTCGTCGACCAGTTTCTGGATGGCGGCCTCGTCGGTGACGGAGATCGCGGCGGCGATGGCCCGGCCGCCCTGCGCCTCGATTCGCTCGACGGTGTCCTGGGCGGTCGCCTCGGCGAGCGGTTCGCCGCCGACGCCGCTGCCGTCGTCGACCACGATCACCGTCGCGCCCTGGCGGGCCAGCTCCAGGGACACCTCGGAGCCGATTCCACCACCGCCGCCCGTCACGATCACCACGCGACCCCGCATCCGACCAGCCTCCTCCACCCGTGACAGGCCTCACACGCTAATGAGTGTCCCGATTCGTCGTCAACGGGCAGCGTCGTCCGGGTCGCCCCTGACCTGCTCTGTCAGGTCATCGACGGGATGGTGGGAACCCTCGGGCCCGGTCGGTCCGAGGGTTCGTCCGCAAGCGTCGGGAACAGTGGGGCGGAGAGGAACAGTGGGGCGGAGAGGAACGGTGGGGCGGAGAGGAACGGTGGGGCGGGAAGGAACGGTGGGGCGGGAAGGTCAGCCGGCGGCCGTCAGGGGCCGGCACCGACGGTCGCGGTCACGGCGCGCAGCAGATCGCCGAGCCGGTCCCAGGCGGAGCGGGCGGCGACGGCGTTCTGCTCGCTGGGCGGCGCCGAGGCCAGCAGTTGCACGGTCTTGACCGCCGCGTACAGGTACAGCGGACGGCCCCGCCACACCGTGAGGAGGGGATAGGTCTCGTCCAACGCCCGGTGCACGACCCGGCGCAGGGGAATGTCCGGGCTGCGCTGCCCGATGTCCATGCGGTGCAGGATGGTCACGGCCGCGTCGATCTCGTCCATGTCCGGGACCCAGATCCCGGTACGCAGCGCCTGCAGGGCCTCGTCGTACGCGTCCGCGGCCGCCACCACCGGGTACCCGCCACCGTGGTGCACGGGGGGCGGAGCCCAGTCGTCGTCATCATCGGTCACTCGACCACCGTCCCTCACGGACGGCCCGCTGGGACAACAAGTGGGGAGCCCCATAGCGGCCGAACAATGCATTTGGTTAACGCTCACCATCGCTGACGGGCGCACCGCGTCGGCCGCTCGACCGGGCGCCGTGCGACGGCCGCGCGGGGACGAACCGCGCCAGCTGGGATCATCGGCGCCATGCGACCGAGCAGGCGAACCCTGGTGATCACCGCCCCGGCCGCCGCGGCCGCGACCCTCGTCAGCCTCGCCGCCGGCTGTGCCTCCCCGTACGACCGGCCCGATCCGACCGCCACCTCCGGCGGCTCGCCCACACCCCGCTCCCCCACCACCGACGTGCCTACCACCGGCGCGACCACCGCCGGCACTACCACCGCCGGCACGGCCACCGGCACGGGGACGGGCGCCGGCATGGCGGCGGGCGCGGCGACGGCGTCCGGGCCGGCCGTGGTCACGGCGACGTCGTTCGCCAGCGCGGCGCGGCGGCGGCAGGTCAGCATGGTGGTCGTCACCCCGTCCGGTGGCGGTCGGGGCCTGCCGGTGTGCGTCGTCCTGCACGGCCGCGGTGACAACGCGCGCGGCGCCGTCGGCCTGCTCGGCCTCGACGTGCTCCTGCCCGCGGCGATCCGCGCCGGCGCGCCACCGTTCGCCCTGGTCACCGTGGACGGTGGCACCGCCTACTGGCATCGGCGCGCCTCCGGCGACGATCCGGAGGCGATGATCCTCGACGAGGTCCGCCCGCGGCTGGCCGCCACCGGGCTGCGCACCGACCGGCTGGCCCTGATGGGCTGGTCGATGGGCGGCTACGGCGCGCTGCTGCTCGCCCGGCGCCATCCGGACCTCGTCGTCGCCGCGGCCGCGAGCAGCCCGGCGATGTGGCGCGGTTACGGCGCGAGCGCCCCCGGTGCCTTCGACTCGGCGGCCGACTTCGCCGCCCACCGCGTCCTCGGCACCCCGCCGGCGCCCGGCGTCACCTACCGCATCGACTGCGGCAGCGCCGACCCGTTCGCGGCCGTCTCCCGCCAGGCGGTCACCGACCTGCGCCCCGCGGAGCACAGCCTCGGACCTGGCGGCCACACGCCCGAGTACTGGCGCTCGGTCGCCCCCGCCCAGCTGGCCTTCGTCGCCGGCGCGCTGCGCCGCGCGGCCTGACCCGACGCCCGGTTCCCCGCCGCCATCCTCAGCGGGGCGGGTCCACCGAGCGGATGGCGTCGGTGACGGCGACGAGGGCGAGCAGGCGGACCAGGTCGACATCGGCCTCGAGGCGCCCGGTGGCGGCGGCGACGAAGGCGTCCCCGTCGTAGCGGGTGTGCGGCGGGATGATCGCGCGGGCGAGACCATCGTGGGCGCCCTGGGCGACGAGCAGGCAGCCGCCCTTGTCGAGGCGGGCGTTGGTGACGACGACGCCGATCGTCGTGTGCCGACGACCGGGGCTGAGGTCGAAGGGATGCCAGCCCGAGGTGACGGTGTCAAGGGACATCGGGCCGCTGCCGTGGTCGACGTCGCCGTAGGCGTTGACGACGCACAGCGCGGCCACGACGAGCTCGCCGGCCCGCCGGGCGGCGTGGCCGACACCGCCGGGGCGGCGCAGCGCGGGTCCGCGCCACTGGCTGACGCACGCGCCCGTGCCCGCCCCGATCCGTCCGCGCAGCACCTGCTCGCCGGCGCAGGCCCGCGCGGCCTGGTAGCCGGCCTCGGCGCCCGGACGGGCGGTCGGATCGCCGACGGCCAGGTCGAACAGGGCCAGCGTCGGCACGATCGGCACCGGACCGCCCGCCGTCATCACCCCGCGGCCCCGCTCGGCGTAGTAGCGCATCGCCCCGTCCGCCGCCGCCAGGCCGAACGCGGACCCGCCGGTGAGCAGCACCGCGTCGACGGACATCACCGCCATCGACGGCGCCAGCACGTCGAGTTCCCGCGACGCGGGCGCCCCGCCGCGCACCTCCCGCGACGCGACGGTCCCCTCCGGCAGCTCCACCACGGTGCAGCCGGTGAGCCCCACCGGGTCGGTCCAGTGCCCGACCCGCACCCCCTCGACCCCGATCCCGATCCCGGCCATCCCTGCGAGCCTCGCACGCCCAAGATCCGGGCGCCAACCCGGCCCGCCTTCCGCCGGATTTTCCGATAATGCGCTGCGTGACCGATCTGATGCTGTAATGATCGAGCGGGCCATACCGGCGGCGGGTGGCGACATCGGGGAAGAGGGTGTTTCGGATGTCGGGTGTACATGCCGATCCGGAGGAGCTGCGGGATTTCGCGACCCACATCGGCCGCTTCGGCACCACCGTCGGCGACGAGATCAAGGGCCTGCGGACGCATTTCGACGGGCTTGACTGGCGGGACGCGCAGCAGGCCCGCTTCGCCACCGAGGTCGAGGAGGTGACGGGCCGCTTCCGCGACTTCCTCGTCACGGCGAACGAGATCGCGACGAAGCTGCTCGGCAAGGCCGGCCCGCTGGACGAGTACCTGCGCGGCTTCTGACCGGCAGCCGCGGCACGAGACCATCGGGGGGTGGATGGCGGTGGTGCTGGTAGTCGCCGATCCGAGCGTGCTCACCGCGCATGTGGCGCTGCTCGCGACCGCGATCGCCCAGGCGGGCGGGATGGTGCTCGACGCCGTCGCCACACTCGACGACCTGCACGGGCGCGGCACGGAGCATCTGCGTGCCCGGCGGCAGGCGCTGGAGCAGGCCCGTCACGCGGTGACGCGATGTGAAACGTCGTACGACGAGGCGCGGGACGCCCGCGACGAGGCCCGCCGGAGGCTGGAGCAGGCACAGGCAGCTCTCGCGCAGGCCCAGGCCGCGCTCGCGCAGGCCCAGGCGGCGGCTGCTGCCGCCGCGTCGCGCTCGGGCGAGGGGGGCGGCGGCGGCTCGGGCTACGGGTCGTCGAGCGGTGTCGCCGCCGCCCAGGCTGCCGTCGACACGGCGTACGCGGCCGTCACCGCGGCCCGGTCGGGGTATGAGGCCGCCGGCCAGGCGCTGACCCGCGCTCAGGATGCGCTGGAGCGGGCCCGCCGCGCCCGCCACGCCGCCGAGGAACGGGTCGAGGCGGCCAGCCAGCTGATGGTCCGCATCGTCGACGTGGTCCAGCTCGGCCAGGCGATGGCCACCACCGAGGGGATGTTCCACGAGCTGGCGGTCGACGCGACCTTCGTCCTCACCCGTCGCGTCGACCTGCTCGAGACCTACCTCACCGACCCGCCGGGACGGGTCGGCCGGGAGCGGGCCGGATGGGCGCCCGCCGCCTGGGCGGGAGGGCGTTCGCAGCCGTCGTCCGGCAAGGGCAAGGGCGGGGGCGGGGGTCGACTGCTCGGCATCCTGACGCTGCTCCTGGACCTGCTGAGCCTGTTCGGCGGCAGTCTCGACGCGCTGACGCGATCCTGGACGGATCTGCCCGGCCGGCACTACCTGGAGTACTTCGGCGCGCCGATGCTCGCCGCCCTCACCGAGATCCACCAGCTGTCCGCGGCGATCGACGGCGACCTGGTCGGCATTCACCGGGGCTTCGGCGAGGGCGCGTGATGACGAGCGACGGCGGCTGGGCGGCCGGCGGCCCGCTCCTGGACCGGCTGGACCGCATCCGTATCGAGGTCACCCGGGCGCGCCACGAGTGGGACCGCGCCGTCCGCGAGGCCGACGAGACGCTGGCCCGCCGTGGCGAGGAGCTCACCGAGGCCCGCCGGCGCACCCAGGCGGGGCATGCGGCCTGGCGGGCGCATCATGTCGGCGAACTGGTCGCCGAGGCCCGCGAGCTACTCGGCCCGCGGGTCAGCCTGTGGGAGGCACAGGAGCGGGCGGCGACCCGGGGGGAACCTCCCGGCCGCCACAGCGCCGACGCGGGCGGGGGCGGGCGCGCGGCCGAGGGCGGGGCCGGCGACGCGGCAGGCAGTCCGCTGACGGCGGCCGTCGACGATCTGGCGCTGGCCGTGAGCCGGCTCCGCTCGCCGTTTCGGCGCAAGCGGCTGTGGATCGCGGTCGCGGTCGCCGCGGTCCGCCGCGCCGACGCGTTGATCGCCCGCGCGGACGCCGGGGCCGACCAGCGTCGCAAGGTCGCCGTCCAGCAGGCGTCGGACGTGCGCGACGAGGCCGTCGAGGCCGCGGCCCGGACCTGGCAGCACGCGCTGGCGCAGCTGTCACTGGCCATCGCGGCGGCCACCGCCGAGCTCGACGGGTACAGCCCGCCGGCCGGCGCGGACTGGAGCGGCTGGAGGCCGGTCGGCCACCCTGTCGAGGGCCTACGGCTCGGCACCCATCTGCTGGCCGGGGCCGACGGGGAGCGGATCGGCGTGCCCGCGCTGTTCCCGTTCCCCGCGACGACGAACCTCGTGGTGCGCGCGTCTCGCGGCAACGCCGCGCATGCCGACGCGGTGCTGGGCCTGGTCAGCCGGATGCTGGCCTGCGTGCCGCCCGGCCAGCTGCGGCTGTCCGTCGTCGACCCGCTGTCGCTGGGCAGATCGGTGCGGTCGCTCGCCGGGCTCAACTCGGACGACGTCCGGTTGATGGACGATCCGCTCATCGACCCGCGGGCGGTCGAGGACAAGCTCGGCGAGCTGATCGGGCGGATCAGCCGCGTCGACCGTGACCTGCTCGGCCCGCACCGGCTGACCTCGCTCGTCGAGTACAACCACCGGTCCAACGCCCGCCCCGAGCCCTACCACGTTCTGATCATCTTCGACTTCCCCCGCGGTTTCACCACGCCGGACAGCCTCACCCGGCTTGACCAGGTGATGACGAACGGCCCGCACTGCGGCATCTACACGGTGCTCGTGCTCACCGGCGACAGCGAGGACCATCCGCACCATCTGGCGCTCGACGCCGGCGGACGGGCGAGCACCGGTCCCGCCGCGTTCGCGCCGCCCGCCGTCGGCGCCTGGGACCTGGAGCTGGAGCATCCGCCGGAGCCGACCTGGGAGGCGTCCGCCCAGCTGCGCACGATCGTCGAACGGGTCGCGGACCTCGCCCGCGACGCGAACCGGGTCGTCGTCACGCTCGACTGGCTGCTGTCGCTGGTGCCGCCCGGCGCCCGCCCCGAGGTCGGCGGGATCCCCGGCGTCACCCGCACGGTGCGCGTCGGTGACCCGGGCACCTGGTGGCAGGCCGACGCGGCCGCGGGCCTGGTCATTCCGCTGGGCACCTACAGCCTGGACGACGTGCTGCCGATGTGGCTGGGCGAGGGGGGCCGCCACCACGTGATGGTCGCCGGGATGACCGGCTCCGGGAAGTCGACCCTGCTGCACACGATGATCTCGGCCGCGGCGGTCCTCTACTCCCCCAAGGAGCTGGAGCTCTACCTCATCGACCTGAAGCAGGGCGTCGAGTTCGCGGAGTACGCCACCCGGTCCCTGCCGCACGCCCGGGTGGTGTCCATCCACAGCGACCGGGAGTTCGGCCTGGAGGCGCTCAACCGCCTGTTGACCGAGATCGATACCCGGGCGGCTCTGTTCAAGAAGTACGCCGTGGTGAGCCTCGCCGCCTACCGGCGAGCCCGCGCCCTCGCCGTCTACCAGGCCGAGGACGAGCAGGCCGCGGCCGGCGTCGAGGCCGATCCACTGCTGGCCCGCATCCTGCTCGTCATCGACGAGTACCACGTCCTGTTCGACACCGACGACGACATCGCCCGCCGGGCCACCGAATGCCTGGAGACCCTCACCCGGATGGGCCGCGCCTACGGCATCCACGTGCTGCTCGCCTCGCAGACACCGAGCAGCCCCGTCCGGATGGGCGACTCGATGCGCCAGATGGCCGTGCGCATCGCCCTGCGCTGCGACGACCAGACCAGCCGCCGCATCCTCGCCGAGAACAACCCCGCCGCCACCGAGCTGCGCCCCCAGGGCGAGGCGATCTACAACCCGAGCTTCGGCCAGGTCGGCCGGGACAGCCGCTTCCAGGTCGCCTTCCACGACGAGTCCCTGCGCGTCGCCACCCTCGACGCGCTGCGCGACCGGGCCCGCGACCTGCCGTCCAACCGGGTTCCGCAGGTGTATGACGGCTACCGTCCCGGCGACATCACCCGCGACGGCGAGTTCACCCGCCTGGCCACCGCTGGGGCTGGGGCTGGGGGCGGGTCGGCGGCGTCGCCGTCGCGTGCGTTGCGGCTGTGGCTCGGGGAGCCGATGGGGCTGGCCGGGCCGGTGTCCGTCGAGCTCGCGGCGCGGGCGCAGCGGGGCCTGTTGGTCATCGGCGAGGATGACGAGAACGTCGGCGTGATCGTCGCCGTCCTGACCTCCCTCGCCGCCGCCGGCGTCGGCCGCGGCGGCCCGCCCGGCGCCGACACCGTCTCCGACGCCGTCTCCGTCGTCGACTTCACCCCGCCCGACCACCGGTACCCCACAGTGCACGACGAGCTGACGGTGCTGCTCCCCGGCCTGCGCCACCTCGGCGGCGGCGCACACCTCGCCCACCTCGAGGAACTGGCCGAACTCGCGGAGACCCGGGCGGCCGACGACGACCTCACCGTCGACCTCGTCGCGGACAGTCGCGTCGTCATCCTGCACGGCCTGCACCGCGCCCGCGGCATCGCCCAGGCCCCCGGCGCGTGGAAGGCCAGCGGCCTCGCCGTCCCGCTCGGCACCCTGCTTCAGCAAGGATCCGACACCGGCATCTTCGTGATCGCCACCCTGCCCGCGGCCGGCGTGCGCCGCGTCAGCCGCGAGATCCTCAACGAGTTCGGCGTCGTCCTCACCCACCGCTACGGCGAGTCCTTCGACGAACGCATCAACGCGCTGGCCGGCCGCCGCACCGCCCGCCTGCGCGCCGGCCAGGCCCTCCTCGTCGACGACGGCACCCCCACCCGCCTGCGCCCCTACACCATCCCACCCCCCGGCTGGCTCAAGGACTTCGCCCGCACCCTCGGCGACCGCGACCGTCTCCGCGAGCATGTGATCATCGACGGCGACGACCGTTTCCCATAAGCCGCCTATCGGGCCCACTTCCCGCCGGCGGGAAGTAGATGCGGGGGTCAGCGGCACCGTGTCGCGAACTCGCGGCCCCCTGCCCGCTTTGCCCCGGATTACGCGACACGGACCGCCGTGACACTGCCAGAACGCTGCCACCAACGAATCGTGCGGCGCCCTCCGGCGACAGTGGTCGTCCATGGTTTCGGCGCCGAGTACGTCCGCCAGCTCGAGGTTCGCTGGGTGAACGTCGGCCGCACCGTCGAGCAGGGCGCGCAGCGCCTCCTCGCCGGCGTGGAGGTACGGGCGCCGCTGTTCGTGACCTGCCCCGGCTGCGGCGTCGTCCCGACCGCCCAGCCAGGCGTGCGCGACGTGCAGGGCGCGCGCCACCGCGCCTGGTGCCCGCACAGGACGGCCATCGACGTGCCCTGGGCGGAGGTCGCCCTCGGGCGGACGCTGCGCACGCAGGGGGTGCGTATCCTGCTGCCGCCGCAGTTCACCCTCGACCACTTCGCCGGCCCGTCGTTCCGCGCGGCGCTGCTGCTGGGCCTGCGGGAACTGCTCGGCGGCGCGCCCGACCATCTCGACGTCCTCGAGGTGCACCTGCCCGTCGACGGCCAGGACCGCACCGCGCTGCTGCTGCACGACCGGGTGCCCGGCGGCACCGGCTACCTCGCCGACCTTGCCCGCCCCAGCCGCGTCCGCGAGCTGCTCACCGGCGCGCTGGCGGTGCTGCGCGGCTGCGACTGCGCCGACGACGGCCTGCTGGCCTGCTCCCGCTGCCTGCTGCCGTTCACCCCACCGGGCCTGGTCGAACGCACCTCGCTCTCAGCCGGCTGTGGTCACCTACAGTGACTCATTCCGCCGCTCGCCGCTCCAGAGCGGCGCTGTGAAAAACTCCGGTTCTGAAGAGGGCCACGACAAGTCCTCCAGCAGCACGTCAATCCGGAGTCGGCCGACGTCAGTCCGCGGTGTCGTTCTGGCCGGTGATGAACGCGTCGGCGGCGATGGCATCGGCGACACTCGCGCCAATGATCAGAGCAGCCGGAAGGGTCGAGTCCGCCAGCTTCTCCGCCGCCACGCGTGGCAGCCGAAACGTCGCGACCGCCTCACCTGTGTCGCCGCGGGCGACGAAGAGGACCATGTCATCGGGCAGCGGGTAGGCGGTTGCGGAGGTTGCAACCGGCGCATCGTCAACCAGTCGACGGATACTGCCATCCTCCACGGGCAAGCTCCTCCATCATCCGTTCTGGGCAAAGGTGCTGGGCAAAGGGAGGTGCAGAGACTAGCTGACTACCGTGGCGAGGGTGCGATCGGGTCGTCGAGACGTTCTCTCACCTGGTCGGTGTGCCGTGCGATCGGGTCGAGGGAACGGCGTCGCACGTCGTTCGCCTCCGCTGTGCCCACGGCGGTCAGCGCGTCCGAGAACGCGTCGGGGAACGCCTCCGCCATCGCCCTGGCGGTGTCGCGGTACTCGTCGGTTGGGATACCGAGGATGGCCGCCGCCTTGTCCCAGTGCTTGCCGAGGACCTGGCCGAACTTCCGCCGGCCCCCGATGCCGATGGCGACCTCGCGCAGTCCTGCGTCGCCACTGTAGGGAAGGCTGGTCGCGAGATCATAGAGTGGCGCCACGCGAATGTCTTCGGGCAGCAGCAGAAGGGAGATGTTCTTCGCGTGGCCGTCTGGCGCACCGGCGACGTAGTTGAACGCGACGAAGGCGCCGAGAGCCGCTCTTCCCGCGGCTCGATCACGCGCGTTCTGCTGAACGATGCGAACGAGGTCCCGCAGTCCCGGGCCGCCGTGCGCCTCGTACTTCTTCGTCGGCAGCCGTCCACTGGCCGAGCAGAAATCCTCCTGGTGGAGGCGGACCACCGCCTGGTCCTCGAGGACCAGGCGATCGTAGCGCTCGATGACGATCGCCGGCTCGCCTGATCCGAAGTAGGTGAATTCGGTGTGGGCGACGTCAAGTCCCAGTGCTTGCGCCGCCCGCATCGTGGCGTGTTCGACGAGCGCCTGATGATGGAGGCGCCCGATCCCGGGCTTGATGACGTGCGTTGTCGCCGCGGAGCCATGGGCCTCGTGCCATCCGGTCGGAAGCTTCGCGAGCGCGAACTTCGACTGCTGACCGGGCAGCGACCAGTGCTCGTCCGGCAGCGTCCACGACGCGGCGTCCTCGGTACGCAAGGCCCGGATACGACCGGCAATGTCCTCATCGCTGACTGGACGCGTCTCACCCCCGCGCGACCGCATCTCGTCGACCGCATCAGGTAGGCAGAACTGGACGGCCCCGGGGCAGTCCCAACCCATCTGCGCCAGGATCGCCAGGGTGTCGTCCGGGGCGACGCCCAGGAGCCCGCCCCAGCGCTGACGGGTCCGCGGATCCTCCGGCAGCACACCTTCGAGAAAAGCTCGCACAACCGATCCTCGGTAGGCGCTGCTGGCGAGCGCCATCCGCACGCCGAGAGGCACCGAGCCCGTGGCGAGATAGGAGGGCTCGTAGGTGAACTCCGGTTCGGCCGACTCGGAGCTCTGAGTGACGCGCCCGACCACCTCGTCCTGCATGACGACCAGCAGAATCTTGGTGGTCATCGACGCCTGTCCCGCTCGGCGAGGGCGTCGAGCACACGCCGCTCGCCGTCGGACATCGCGCGTTCCCGCAGGTCCAGGCTCAGACCGAGGGCGCCAAGCACACGGAAGACCGGCTCGATGCTCGCCGCGGGATGACCGTTCTCGAAGCGGGCCAGCCAGGCGCGGGAGACGCCCGCCCGGGCGACGAGGGCCTCCTGCGACAGCCCACGCTCCTTGCGGGCCGCCCGCACCGCAGTGCCGAGCTGCCGCGCGTTCACGATGTTGACCGCCACGGTTCCCGTCAGGTCTGCCTCCCCAGCGCATCAGATCTGTCCACGTCCGTAGACACTACCCGACGTCTACGAACGTGGACAGCCAACCCTCGGCCCGTCTGGAGTACGAGTGGACACCCTAGAAGAAGTGGGGGTTACAATTTTTTGGAGGTAACCGCCATTAGTTGGGAGCTGTCACATGGGTGCGGTGGGGACACGGCGGTGGTGGGCGTTGGGGGCGGTCAACCTGAGCGTGCTCGCCGTCGGCCTGGACGGCACGGTCCTGTCGGTGGCCCAGCCGACGCTGGCGACGGCGCTCGACGCGTCGCAGTCCGACCTGCTCTGGTTCTCCTCCGGCTACCTGCTCGTGCTGGCCGCGGCGGTCCTGCCCGTGGGCCTTGTGGGTGACCGGTTCGGCCGGCGTGCGGTCCTGCTCGCCTCGCTGGCGCTGTTCGGCCTGGGATCGGTGCTCTGCGCCTACGCCGCATCGATCGGGATGTTCCTGGCGGGACGGCTGCTCCAGGGCCTGGCCGGCGCCGGTATCACGGTGATGGCCCTGTCGGCGCTGGTCGTCCTGTTCGACGAGCGGGAACGACCGAAAGCCGTGGGGATCTACCAGGCGGCGAACTTCGTCGCCCTCCCGCTCGGCCCGATTCTCGGCGGCTGGATGCTGTCACGGTTCTGGTGGGGCTGGGTCTTCCTGCTCAACGTGCCCGTGGTCGCGCTCGCCGCGTTGATCGGCTTCGTCCTGATCCCGGAGTCGCGGTCGACCCAACGCCCTGGTCTCGACCCGGTCGGCACGGTCACATCCGCGGTGGGACTCGCGATGGTGATCTACGGTCTGGTGCGCGCCGGGGAGCGCGGCTGGGGCAGGCCGGACGCGGCGGGATCGATGGCCCTCGGAGCTGTCGTGGTGGCCGGGTTCGTCTGGTGGGAGCACCGGCTCGGTCGGTTGCCCGCCGGCCAGCCGCTGATCGACCCGCGGCTGCTGCAACCTGGGCCGTTCCTGTGGGGGTCGGCGCTGGCCGCGGTCGCCGGCCTCGCGATGATCGGTGTGCTGTTCACGTTGCCTCAGTACTTCCAGGGCGTGCAGGGAACCGACACCCTCGGCAGCGGCGTGCGCCTGCTTCCCCTCATCGCCGGTATGGTCGCCGGTGCCGGACTTGCCAGCCGCCTGGCGGAGGCGGTCACCGCACGGGTGGCGACCGCGCTGGGATTCGTCGTCCTGGCCGCTGGTCTCGCCCTGGGAGCCACCGCCACCCCGACCTCCAGCACCGCGTTCACCGCTGGCTGGACGGTGCTCGTCGGCGCGGGAACCGGACTGGCCCTCGCCGCGGCGACCGCGGCGGCGCTGGCCAGGCTGTCGGCCGAACGCAGCGGCACCGAATCCGCCGTCGTACAGGCGTTCAACAAGACCAGCGGCCCGCTCGGCACAGCGATCACAGGCAGCATCCTCGTCGCCGTCTACCACGCCCGACTCGACAGGGCCGGCCTGCCGGCGACGGCGGCCGAGAGTGCGCGCCGGAGCCTCTACGACGGCACCGCCGCGACGGCCGGCGTGCCCGGACTGCACCGGGCAGTCCTCGGGGCGTTCGTCGACGGGATGAGCGCCGCGTTGCTGGGGTCGGCCGCGATCGCCACGCTCGGCGCCGTCATGGCCGTGGCCGTCCTTCCCGGCCGTCGATCCCGTAGAACGGAAGCCGGCCAACCGACCGAGGAAGGGACCGCCGATGCCGTCGCGCACTGACCGGGCAACACCCGGACTGCGAGAACGCAAGAAGGCAAGGACCCGGGCCGCCATCCAGAGCCACGCCCTACGGCTGTTCCGCGACCAGGGCTACCAGGCCACGACCATCGAACAGATCATCCACGCCGCGGAAGTCTCCGAGACGACGTTCTTCCGCTACTTCCCCACCAAGGAGGGCGTCGTCCTCCAGGACGACCTCGATCCCCTGATCATCGAGGCATTCCACCACCAACCCCCGGACCTCTCACCTGTCCAGGCGATACGGGCCGCGATCCGCCACCAGTTCGACGCCCTCACCCCCGACCAGAGACAGGCGATACAGGAACGCACATCGCTCATCGTCGCCGAGCCCGCCCTGCGCGCCGCCATGCTCGACCAGATCTCCCAGGCCACGCTCCTGCTCGCGGACGCCATCGCACAACGCACCGGGCGCCCGAAAGACACTCTCGCCGTGCGCACCATCGCCGGCAGCGCCATCGGCGCCATGCTCGCCACGCTGCCCGCCCTGGCCGACGACCCTCACGCGGACCTGCCCGCCCTCGTCGACGAGGCACTCGCCTACCTGGAAGCCGGACTGCCCGTTTGACGCAGCGCCCCGAACCGATGCGCCCAACAGCCGAGCCCCGGATGGCACCACGCGGCAGGAACGGCTCGATACTCGGCGCAGGATGACCGTTCTCGAAACGGGCCAGGGCCAGCCATGACCGGTATCGGTGGTGTGCTGCCCGTAGAGGGCACGGACCTCATCGAGAGTGAAGTCGTTCAGCCGCAGAGACGTCACCGTGATGTTGAAGGGGCTCGGTGAGGTGAGCCTGGTCGGATCCCCGCCGGAGGCGACCTTGTATTCGCGGACGTCACGAAGGCCGCAGAGGGCGATCGACGAGGGAAAGCCGGAAGGCCGGTCGCGATAGCCGTCGCGCAGTTGACCGAGGATGCTGAGCAGGGTCCGCCCGCTCAGCGCGTCAATCTCGTCGAGGAACAGCACCAGCGGCTTCGGGCAGGCCTCGGCCCAGGCGGCGAACGCATCGGACAAGAGCACCTCATCCCAGCTGTCCGGCCATGGCGGGGGACGCAGATCGGCCGGCAGGTTGGTCCGCGCGGTGCGCCTGGCGCGTCCGAGGATCGCCCGGCTGGCCGCACCGACGTCATCCGGCCAGGGGCGCCCGGCCTCCATCGACAGCACGATCGCCGCGTAGCGACCGCCGGCGGTCAGATCCGCGGCAAGGGCCTGCAACGCTGTCGTCTTGCCGGTCTGCCGCGGGGCGTGCAGGACGAAGTAGTTCTCCCTGGCTACCAGGACGGGCACCTCGGGCAGCCGCTCGGACGCCGGGATCATGAAATGCCGGCCCGGCACACACGGCCCAGCCGTCCCAAAGCTGCGAGTTACCATCCACCTCTCTCCACACTCCGCGCGACTGATCACAACCGTTTCGCGGGCTGCGAGCGTGGTGGGGTGGTCGGGGCCGTGGAGGCGTTCGTGGGCGGTGGCGGCGCGGGCGGCGAGGGGTTCGGCGGTGGCGGCGTGGCCGTGTTCGGTGAGGTAGGCGGCGGCGTGTTCGGCGAGCCAGGCGGTGTGGGGGGTGTCGGCGTCCGGTGGGGTGGCGTCGAGGGTGGCGAGGGCGTGGGGGAGGAGTTCGCGCCAGGCGGGCCAGGCGTCGGGGGTGGCGGTGATCCGCTCGGGCAGGGCGGTGTGCAGCAGGCGGCCGAGGGCGTCGACGAGCTGGTCGGCGTGCTCGGGGCTGGTGTCGGCGCGGACGGCGGAGCGGACCAGGACGTGCATGCCCAGCGCGGAGCCGTCGCGGTGGGCGAGGCCGGCGCGTTCCACCTCGGCGACGGTGTCGGCCAGGTCGAACGGGTCGCGGGCGGCGGCGCGCAGCTCGGCGGTGGGGATCGCGTCGGGATCGGCGGTGAGCAGGCGCAGCGGCAGCGGGACGGTGCTGTCGCCGTGCGCGGCGAGGCGTAGCAGCTCGCCGGCGGCGGGTGCGTCGGCGGCGAGGCGGCGGATCGGCTCGGTCCACAACGTGGCCGCCGTGACGCCGGGTCGGCCGGGCACCTCGCCCTGGCCGAGGACGACGAGCGGCCGTTCGACCAGAGCCGCGAGGTAGGTCTCGGCGGGGGCACGGGCGCGGTCGATGCGATGGGCCGCCTGGTCGAGTGCCAGGGGATGATCGCCGAGCTGGGCCGCGATCCGCCCGGCGGCCGTCCGGTCGACCGCAGGCAGCCGGTTGACGAGCAGGGCCACCGACTCCGCCCGTTCCATCGGCCCGAGCGGCACCACGGTGGCCGGCGCACCGTCCCCGTCCAGGCCTGCGCGCCAGGCCGCCCCGAGCCCGGTCCAGTCGTCGGCGCGTGAGGTCACCAGCACCCGGCCCGCGCCGGACGACGGCCGCAGCCAGCCGGGCAGCTCCGCGGGACCGGCCGCGTCGTCGAGGACCAGCAGCCAGCGCCCGTCGGCGGCGTCGAGGCGGGCCAGCACGGCCGCCGGTTCCGCGTGCGCCGGCAGGCCCAGCGCGGGCGCGAGGCCGCGCACCCGCTCCCCCACCAGCTCCGGGCGCCCCGCCGGCACCCACCACACCGCGTCGAAGTCCGCCCGTCGCGCCCGGACGTACTCGACGGCCAGGCTCGTCTTTCCGATCCCGGCCAGGCCCGTCACGGCGACCAGCGGGGCCGAGCCCATCGCGTCGCCGAGGCGTGTCAGCGCCCCCGTCCGCCCGACGAACGGCGCGGCCGGCCGCGGCACGTTCCACACGGCCGGCAGCTCCCCCGGAAACACCGTCCCACCGGCACGTTCGCGTCCGGCGGTTTCCGGGCGGGCACCGGAGGCGAACGTGCCGCCGTCGCGCGCCGTCTCCGGCCGGCGGGGTTCGCCGAGCAGCGCGCTGAACAGGGCCGCCCGCGCGGCCAGTTCGCCGCGGCCGGCCAGGTCGATCGGGGCGAGCTGCCCCAGCAGCCCGGGGATCGGCCGGTCCGTGACTCGGGCGACGAGCAGCCGGCGTTCCCCGTCGAGCACCCGCGGCGACCAGGCCGCACCCCACTCCGCCGGCGCCGTGGGTGACGCCAGATAGCCGTCCGAGGCGACGGCGATCGTCTGCCGCGCCTGCCGGATCACCCCGTCCAGCCAGGAGACACGGTGGGTGCCCGGCACGGCGTCCCACGCGCCGAACCGCACCCGGTAGCCGGCGTCCACCAGGGTTGTGGTGATCCACTCGGCCCAGCCGAGCCCGTCCTCGGCGCAGGACACGAAGACGTCGAGAGCGCGACCATCGCCCCCGCCCGTCACCCGAACAGGATCCCACAGTCACGCAAACCAGATGTGGACGGCCGAACTCCGCACACAGCGGGCCTGACGGGCAGGCCGGCTGGTCGGCGAGCGCCGCGCGCACACCCGCCGTCGAGGCCTCCTCCGGTGCCAGAAATCACGGCTACGCACGCGTTCCCCCCTGCTGGGGATGCTCGGGGATACCCGATCGCGACCAGAAAACCGAACAAAGTGCTCTTTCTTGACAGTTCGGACGGCCGCCCTTAAAGTCAATTCTCCGACGTCCTGATCCGCCGCTTTGCGGGCTTCCAGGAGGGCAGTTGACGAAGAAGTCGACGTATCGGCGCGCACGGCACAGTCGATACGCCCTCGTCCTCGCCCTCGCGCTCGCGCTGGTGTTCAGCTACCTGTCGGTCGCCGCGGCCCCCGTAGCGAGCGCGGCGCAGACCGGGATCGTGGAGCTGGCCGAATCCGCGGTGCCCGCATCCACGGTTCCGGCCACCAGCACCCAGGCGCCCGGCGGCACAACGCTGCTGGCCGGCCAGAGCCTGCGATCCCCGGACGGTGTTTGGTCGCTGACGATGCAGGACGACGGGAATGCCGTTCTGTATGGCCGCGGCCATGTCGCCAGATGGTCGACGGAAACGAACGGAACCGACGGTTCATCGCTCGAGATGCAGCCGGACGGAAACCTTGTCCTCTACGCGCCCGGCCGCCGCCCGCTTTGGGCCAGCGGCACGCAGGGCCATCGCGGCGCCTGGATGGAGCTGCAGAACGACGGCAATCTCGTTCTCTACGCTCCCGGCCGGGTCGCGTTGTGGGCGACCGGCACGCATCCCCGCACGACCTATGTGGCGCTGGGCGACTCCTATTCCTCGGGCGAGGGCAACCCGCCGTTCGATTCCGGCACGGCGACCCTGAAGGATCCCTGTCACCGCAGCCAGCAGGCCTGGCCACGCCTGCTGGGCGTCGAGGTTTCCGGCCAGATCGCCGCGAACGGCCACCTGGCCTGCTCGGGAGCAGTCATCGACGACGTCCTCAAACGCGGGCAGCATCCAGGCTCCATCGACGCGACGCCGCAGGTCACCCGGCTCGCGGCCATCAACAGCAAGACCCCGGTCGGCGTGGTAAGCGTGACGATCGGCGGGAACGATCTCGGATTCAGCCGCACGCTCGCGGCCTGTTTCCTGATCGCCTGCGTGCGCCATCCCGCGGATGAGGCGCCTCAGATCGATGCTGTCGCCACCCGGATCCGGCAGGAGGTCGTCCCCGCTATCAGGCAGGCCGCGCCTGAGGCCCGCGTCATCGTCGTCGGCTATCCCCGGATCGTTCCGCGGCCCGGCACGCAGATCGCCGGCTGCCGCTGGCTCTCCGCTACCGAGATCCTCCATCTGAACCAGGTCGAGGACTATCTCGACGGCCAGCTGCGCGCCGCAGCCACCGCGGCCGGCGCGACCTACGTATCGGTCGCCGGCGCGCTCGCCGGCCATGAGCTGTGCACGAAGGAACCGTGGATCTTTCCCATCGGCCTGTCCGGCGGGAACCTCCGCGGCCATCCCCTGCCCGCCGGCCAGCGCGCCATGGCCGCCATCGTGGGCACGCAGGCGGGTTATCCCATCCGCCCACCTGCGGGTACCCCCGCGGTCTGACCCGTCGTCTCGGCGGCGGGCTGCGGCGAGGCGGCGGGCCGGGTGGGGGTGGGGCGGGTCGGCAGGACGAGGGCCAGGCCGGCGAGCGCGGCGGCGGCGGACACGGCGGCGACCATCCAGTAGACGTGCAGGAACGGATCGATGCCGTCGCTCGGCGCGCGGTCGTTCAGCAGGAGTGCCAGGACCGCGACGCCCAGGGCGCCGCCGATCTGGCGGACGGCGACGTTGAGGCCTGTCGCGGCGGCGAAGCGCACCGGTGCCACGGACAGGGCGGCCGCGCTGGACACACCGACGCTGCAGGCACCGATCCCGAGGCCCAGGCCGAGGCCGCTGGGCAGCCAGGCGGTGAGGAAACGCGGTTCGGCGGGTAGCCACAGCGCGAGCGCGGCCGTCGTCCCCGCGAGCACCAGCGAGCCGGCGATGACCAGAGCGCGCGGGGAGGGTCGGCGGGTCAGCCTGCCGATGACGATGCCGACGATCGCGGACGCGACGGCTCCGGGCGTCATCGCCAGGCCCGCGGCGAGCTCCGAGTAGTCCCAGACGTCGATCAGATACAGGACGCCGAGCAGCAGCGTCGTGTAGAGGACCGCGCCGAACAGGAAGGAGACGACGTTCGCCGCCGCGTACGTCCGGCTCGACCACAACCCGATCTCCACCGCGGGGCTGGGATGGCCGGCCGAACGGCGCAGCGCCGCCGCCACCAGCACCGCCGAGCCGACCAGGCATCCGATCGTCGCCGCCGACGCCCAGCCCCAGGTGGACGCCTCGGTGACGCCGAGCACGAGCACGCCGATGCCGCCGGCGAGCGCCACGGTGCCGATCGCGTCCGGCCGGCGGGCCTCACCGCCGCGTGCGGCGGGCCGGGCGGATCCGGATCGGTGCCACCGCCAGCCCTGCCAGACGAGCCAGCCGCCCACGGGCACGTTGATGCAGAACAGCGCACGCCAGCTCATCGTGTCGACGAGCACTCCGCCAAGGGCAGGGCCGGCCGCCGCGGCGAGGGCTGCGGAGGCGCTCCAGAGCCCGATCGCCGCCGCCCGGCGTTCTGGCGGGGTGTCGGCGAGCACGAACGCGAGCGACGCCGGGATCAGCAGGGCCGCCCCGACGCCCTGCACCCCCCGCGCGACGAGCAGCGCCTCGAGTGTCGGTGCCACGGCGGCGAGCAGCGACGCGGCGGTGAAGACGCCCACCCCGGTGACGAACAGCGGGACCCGGCCGACGACGTCGGCGAGCCAGCCGGCCGGGGCGAGCAGGGCCGCGAACATGATCGTGTAGAGGGTGACGACCCAGGACAGCGAGGTGACACCGACGTGGAAGTCGCCGGCCAGGTCCGGGACGGCCAGGTTCGTGATCGTGGCGTCCAGGAAGGCGAGGAAGGATCCGCCGCAGGCGACCACCAGGGGCAGCCGGGAGGCCCGGGATGAGGTCGTGACTACTCCGACGGCTGAAGCCGCCGGCTTCTCAGGCGACTTGCGCGGCCCGAAGGGCCAGCCCGGCCCTCAAGATGTTGACCGCCGCGTTCACGTCGGCGTGCGCGGCGTGCCCGCACCGCTGG
>NZ_JCBATA010000060.1:0-50608 GCF_059816245.1 Frankia sp. RB5 | reverse complement strand
GGACACACCCGGACCCTACGGGCCGATCAACCACGCCACACCAACACCCCAGGACTGCCAAGCCATCAAAACGTCCCAGCCGGCCGGGGAACGAAAAACAAACGATCTACGAGACCTGACCAGTTACGTTCCGTGCTGCCCATTTGACTTCGAGTGCGTTTGTGGCGGACGCCGAGCTCGGGGCAGGCGTCGCACCAGGCGTGGGGAGCGGTCGTCGATCACGTCCGCACAGGATGTTGGTGGTGGACAGTCAGATGCCGAATGAGTTCCTCAGCGCCCCGATTGTCAGCGGGCTTCGCTGAGCCGGGACGCGCGCATGAGATCGAGTTGGTCGGCGCCGCGGGTCCCCGGGGCTGCCGTGTAGGTGACGATGCGCAGGTCGACGCCGGGCACGGTCAGCACGTCGCAGTCCAGGGTGACCTCACCCAGCTCGGGATGTCTGATCGTCTTCAGGTCCCCGGTCAGCTGCTCCATGCCCGCCACGGCCCACAGTTCACCGAAGAACGGCGAGACCGTGCGCAACCCGTCCACGAGCGCGGCCAGGTCCGGGTCGGCGGGGTAGCGCGCGACCGCTTCGCGCAGGTCCGCGACGATCGCGGTCTCGAACGCGTACGGTCCGGCCGCCGATGAGACGGGGCGCAGGTGCCAGCGACCCTCTCCCGTGCCGAAGAGGGCGCGGGCGAGGTTGCGTTCGGCGGGTGGCAGGCCGGCCGGGTCGCCGTGCAGAGCCGTCCACATGTCGTTCCACCACAGCAGGCTCCAGTCGGCGGCGAACACGCCGATCGGGAGGTCACTGAGGCGGTCGACGAGGCGGCGGATACTCGGCGGCACGTGGGTGCCGACGGTGTGGTCACGCGGGGCGAGCAGGCCGGCGGCGCGGAAGAGCTGGTCGCGTTCGGCCGCGGTGAGCCGCAGCGCGCGGGCGATGGCCGAGACCACCTGCGCGGACGGGTGGGTGGCCCGGCCCTGCTCCAAGCGCAGCACGTACTCGACGGACAGGCCGGCGAGCTCGGCGAGCTCCTCACGGCGCAGCCCGGGAGCGCGGCGGCGGGCCGACCGGGCGTAGCCGGCGTCGGCCGGGTCGAGGCGGTCACGCCAGCCGCGCAGCAAGGCCCCGAAGCTCAGGTCGCGCACTCCTCCATGGTGCCACCGGGCGTTTCCTGCACCACGGTCACCATCCGGGCGAGCGCGGCACGCATGTACCGGGTCCAGAGCAGCTTGAACGGCCCCGCGACGACCCAGCGGCGGCCAGGCAGCGGCCGGAAATCGTAGGTCCACCGGATCGACGTACCGGTGCCGTCGGGCAGGAACGACCACTCGCCACGCACCCCGGAGACCAGCTTGGCTAGCACGTTGGTGAACCCGCTCAGCTCATAGGCGAACCCGTGCCCCTCCACGACCTCGGCGAGCCGCTCGTCGGCCTTTGAGCCGTCGGTGAACCAGGTCTGGCGCGAGGTCCCCGGCCGGTCCCACGTACCGGTCTGGCCGCGCACCTCCGCCACACCGGGAAACGGCCCCCACGGCTTGAACACCTGAGCGAGATCGATCGGCACGATGACCCGGTAGGTGTGCGCGGGGCTGGACGTCGTATGGGCGAAGACAGTGATCGGAACACTCTTTTTCGTCATGCCACAAGCATCACGGGCCATGCCCGCCCGAGGCAGACACCTGCCAGTACATACCCTCGCGCAGCCCTCGACCCGAGTTCGCGTCCCAGCTTGTCGTTCAAGTGGGGAGTGTAAGAACAAACGGGGCTCACCTCAGTTCTACCTGGTCACCAGCCTGCCCGCCGAACAGGCCCACCCCCGCCACCTCGCCGCTCGGGCTCGTGGGCACTGGACGGTCGAGGCCGTCCACCACGTCCGCGACCGCGTGCTCGACGAGGACCGCCACGCCGTCCGCACCGGCAACGCCGCTCTCGCCTGGGCCATCGCCCGCGACACCGCGATCAACGCGCTACGCCTGACGGGCCACCAGAGCATCACCCAGGCCATGCGAGCCACCGCCCGCAGACCCGAACGCGTCCTCCAGATCATCAACCTGATCAGCGCAACCTGACTTTGACGGCGCCCTGGGGCTCAGGCCGACCATGATCCGCATGGTTGTCGACTTGCCGGGCCCGTTGGGGTCGAGGAAGCCAGTCACGCGGCCCGGTCGGGCGGTGAACGAGACGTCGTTGACGGCGGTCACGCCGCGATAGCTCTTGGTCAGGTGGTCAACAGTGATCATGACCGGAAGCCTCGCCGCGACCGGCCTTCCGGCACATCGGCGTCGAGGCCGGACCCGCCTCTGTCATTGGGGGGAGCGGCGTCTCGTTCTTTCGGTGGGTCTCCGACGCCTGGGTTGTCTCTAGGCTGGGTGTGTGTTCACTACCGGCCTGCGCTCGCTCTGGGACGAGCCCCGCGCCGCGGACGCGCCCGAACGGGTGTGGCTCGACCGGGTGCTGGTCGGCGTGGTGATGGTGGCGGCGTTGCTCGAAGGAACCCTCCGAGAGGAGGTCACCTGGCGGCCGGTCATGACGATCGTGACGGTCGGACTTGCGCCGGTGCTGCTATGGCGGCGTACTCACCCGTTGGTCTGCGTCGTGGTGGGCTTCGGCACCGGGATGGCGTTAGGACTGGCGAGCTGGCTGGGCGGGACCCCAGGCGTGGGCCTAGACACGATGATCTACATCCTGGTGCTCGTCTATTCGCTGGTCCGCTGGGGCTCAGGGCGTCAGATCGTGATCGGGCTGCTGGTGGTTGCGGTCGCCGCGGTGTTCAGCTTTGCGACCGACTACACCGGGCCAGCCGAGCTCTTCGGCGGGTTGGCGGTCCTGGCGGCGGCGGCGGCGGGCGGAGCGGCGTTCCGCTACCGCGCCGAGAGTCGGCGCCGGGCGCTCGACCAGGTCCGCAGCCAGGAGCGCGTCGGTCTCGCGCGCGAGCTGCACGACTCGGTCGCCCACCACGTCTCGGCGATCACTCTGCAAGCGCAGGCTGGCATGACGATGGCCGCGAAGCGACCTGAAGCGGCGCTCGAGGCGCTTGCGATCATCGAGGGGGAAGCGTCGCGGACGCTGGCGGAGATGCGAGCGATGGTCCGGGTGCTGCGTGACGGAGCGCCGGCGGAGTACGATCCCCAGCCCGGCGTCGCCGACCTGGTGTTCCTCGCCCGCCGCGAACCGGACCCCGTCGTCGACGTGGAGTTGGCGGGTGATCTGGCCGGACTTCGGCCCCAGGTCGACGCCGCCGTGTACCGGATGGCGCAGGAGGCGCTGACCAACGCGCTGCGGCACGCCCGAAACGCCTCGCGTGTGGAGATCAGGGTCGTCGAGGGCGCAGGAAGGCTGCGGCTCCGCGTGACCGACGACGGCCAGATCGACCCGGCGCGGCCAGCGACCCACGGTTTCGGGCTGCTGGGGATGACCGAGCGCGTGCAGCTGCTCGGCGGCACGCTACGCGCTGGGCCGGCGCCCGAGGGCGGGTGGGCGGTCGACGCCGAGTTGCCGATGGAGTTGCCCCTATGACGACGCGCGTGCTGGTGGCAGACGACCAGGATCTGGTGCGCACCGGCCTGTCGATGATCCTTGACGCCCAGCCCGACATCGAGGTCGTCGGCCAAGCCGCCGACGGCAACGCCGCCGTCGAGCTGGCGCATCGGCTCCGCCCCGACGTGTGCCTGGTCGACATTCGGATGCCCGGGCTGGACGGCATCGAGGTGACCGAGCTCCTCGCAGGGCGGGGCGTCGCGGACCCCATCGCGGTGGTGGTGATCACGACGTTCGACCTGGACGAGTACGTCCACGGCGCGCTTCGGGCCGGAGCCCGAGGATTTCTCCTCAAGGATGCCGGGCCAGAGTTGCTGGTGCAGGCTGTCCATGCCGCCGCCGTCGGCGATGCCCTGATCGCGCCGAACATCACCCGCAGGCTGCTAGCGACCCTTGCCGCGGGGGCCTCATCGAAACGCCGTACCCAACCGATCGAGCCGCTCACCCAACGCGAGGAGGAGGTGCTGAAACTGGTCGCTGTCGGCCGCACGAACGCGGAGATCGCCGCCGAGCTGTTCATCAGCTTGACGACCGCCAAGACCCACGTCGCGAGCCTGCTGGCCAAGATCGGCGCCCGGAACAGGGTCGAGATCGCGATGTGGGCCTACGACACCGGCCGGGTGGGGCACTGAACCGAACCTGACGTACATGCACGACGACTGGTCCCGGCCGGGGGCGACCGAGGCCCACAACGAGCGCAGCGCCTTCGTCACCTTCTGTCCAGTGTAGGGACAGCGCGGCAGCGGGGGGTCAGCCGAAAGCACGAGAGAGAGACCATCTCATCGGCCAGGCGAACTCCGGCCTCCGGGCCGGTGTGCCCGCCGCCGGGCTCAGCGATCGTGGACGTACCGATCCTCACCGACGACGGAGCCCATGATGAGAACGCGTCAACCCACCACCACACTGGAAGACCAGCCGATCCCGGTCAGAGCCAAGCTCGCCGCGGCGTGGACCAGCTTCATGTTCCTGTACGCCTACGTGGACATTCTTAACTTCTTCACGCCCGGCGTCATCGAAGACATCCTCGACGGCAAGGTCTTCGAGTTCGACCTCTCCCAGACCTTTTCGACCACGGCGCTGACCCTAGTGGCCATCCCGATCATCATGGTCGTGCTGTCGATGACGCTGCCCGCCCGGGCGACCCGCATCACGAACCTCATCGTGGCCTCGCTCTACGTTCCCGTCACGGCATTCAACGCGGTGGGCGAGTCCTGGCTGTACTTCTACGGCCTTGGCATCGTACTGGAACTGATCCTACTCGCCCTCATCGTGCGGTACGCCTGGACCTGGCCCCGCACCGCACCGTCGGCGACCAGCCCGGACCGTGAAACCGTTCGCGCCCAGCAGCAAGCGTGAACCCAAGAACGGTCCCCGTCCTGTTCGGAGCCATCTGCCTCGGTGCCGCGGTGTGGGCCGGGTGACCGGGGAATCGGCGCGGGGTTGAGCGCGGCCGTCAGGCCGCTCGACTCCTGATCTTTCTGGTTCGGGAATGCGGTTCCTCTCGGGTGGGGGTTGGTGCGGGTTTCGTCTCCATTTCCGTGTCCGTGCCGGTGGCAGGTTCGGCTGCCAGTCATCCCTTCGCCACTGGGGCATGGAGCGTTGCGACCGCGGTCGGCGGGGGTCAATCAGAACAACGACCACGTCACCGGGGTGGGAGTCATGACCTGCACGGCCACGCCGCCGACCGGGAGCGGACCGCTCACGCCGTCGGGCGCAGCGCGCGGACCTCACCGTCGCGCAGCGCGCAGTAGACCAGCGTGAGCAGCTTGCGGGCCGCGGCCACCTTGCCGATGTTCGTGCCCCGGCGCCTCGATGGCGGCCCAGCGGACCAGGGTGGAGCCCTGCTTGGTGATGTGGCCGCGGTGCACGGTGGTGTCGGACTCGCGGTGACGCGGGGTCAGCCCCGCCCAGCTGGCCAGATGTGCCGGGCTGGGGAACCGGCTGACGTCGCCCGTCGTTGTCAGGGCTGCTTCCTGCCCTCCCCGGCGCCTCCCGGATCAGACTGCCCTCAGCTTCTACCCGGCTGCTGCGACAGCCAGGCGGCGGGGTCCTTCCACCCCCGCACGGTCACTCAGCGCTTCGTGGCGCACCGTCATGTCCCAGTGCACCTGGGAGACATCCAGCCGGCGTAGGAAGTCACGGACGACCGGCAGCGCGCCGAGCATCTTCTCGACGCTCGGCGGCCCGTAATCCACCACGGCCGTCACAGCCACGAACCGTTCCAGGCCCGCCACTCCAGGACCCGGCAGGCCCGACACGGAACAACCAAAACATCACGCGACAGGCCCACCGCACGCACGTGGGAAACACGGGGCTAGTGTGTGCAAGCCAGGGATGGTACCCATCGTGCTCGCGCAGGATCAGGCTTCTCACCAGCGTCTTTTCGTGAGTGAGGCTGACCCCGGGTCCGTACCCGCGTTGCACACAGCGCAGGCTCGGACGCAAGTACGCCGGCCACCAGCCAACCCCGTGCCACGTCGGCTAAATGATCGATTCCAAGGGTCAGTGGTCGGCAATCAGGGATCGGGTGATGGTCCGCCGGTGGCGAAGGAGCCCCACCATGCGCAGGCGGGTCCTGGACATAGTTGCGTCGCTCGCCGGGTAGCGTGACCGGATCATCTTGACCTGAAGTGTGGTTGAGGTTTCACGATGGTGCGGTGACTGATAACGGAATCACCCTGATCGACGCGTGGGAACTGCCCGAGGACCGGATCGAGGAGTCCATCGCACGCTGGCGGGAGCGTGTCGGACTCATCCACGCCGCCCCCGGTTTCCGAGATGCGCGGCTGCACCGCAGACTGTTTCCGGAGTCCCGGTTCGGCCTGGTCAATGTGGCGCACTGGGACAGCATCGAAGCCCGGGACGAGGCGCTGGCGAATCCCAGCTTCACCGCGTCGGCAGCCACCGCGACCAGCTATGCCACCGTGCACGGCGGCTGGTATGAGGTGGCGGCCGAATTTCTGGACGCGGGAACGCGGTGAAGGCGACCCGCTACCTGCAGGTGTGGCGGGAGGCCCGCAAGGAGGCCCTGTCGCCGGCCGAGCAGGCATCACCGCTGGCCCGCGGCCCTACGACCTGCGGCACGCCGCGGTGTCGGGCTGGCTGAACGCCGGCGTCCCCGTCACCCAGGCAGCCGCGTGGGCAGGCCACTCGGTGCGCGTCCTGCTCCTCGTCTACGCCCGCTGCATCGTCGGTCAGGACACGATCGCCAAACAGCGCATCGACGCCGCCCTGGCCGCGACCAATGGCACGGAGAGGCCATCGGTGACCGTCGAGGCTTCCCGAACTCAGCCACCACTCAGCCACAGACCCCCGGACACCGATGGACCCAGCCGCTCCCAGCCGGACACCCCGACTCCGCCGACCGAGCCGTTATCAGCCCCCGATCTTGGCCTCTGACCTGCGAAAACACCTGCCTTGTCAGGGGCGGGCGAGGTGGCGGGCGATGACCATCCGCTGGATCTGATTGGTGCCCTCGAAGATCTGCATGGCCTTCGTCTGCAATGATCGACACGTGTCGTGAGCTGCGGTGATGTCGGTCTGCTGGTGATGGCGGTTGCGCGTAGCCACGCCCTGTCCACAGCGGCGTGGAGGGAACCGCGGAGCCCGCGTGCCCGATCCGTCGTGCACCTCGCCGGGGCCGGCAGGAGGGCCGACGCGGCGAACGCCGTCAGAGCCGGGTGAGGTCGATGCGGACGGGGAAGGGGGCGGCCGCGTCGATGACGCCGGTGAAGACGTCAAAGGGGCCGGTAGGTTCCGCTTGTCGGGTCGAGGACGTGGGTGTGGGTGACGGGGACGCCGGCGGCGGGCTGCTCAACTCGCCAAGTAGTTAGGTGATGCCGGCTTTGGCGTACTGCTCGGCCTTGACGATCCGGTCGGTGGCCAGGTGATACGACATATCGCGGACGGCGGCGCAGGCAGGAGATCAGGTTCGTGTTCGGTGCCGGAGATCCTGCGCGTCGAGTCGGCGCCGGCTGGCGTGGGATGAGTGTCCGAGGGGGGACTCGAACCATTACCCCACCACCGGTCACCCTCTCCGATGACCTCGTCCTCGCAGGTCAGCGGGGGTACGACCGATGAACACACCGGTCGGCGAGCACGTTTCCGATCATACCGAAAGCCGGGCTACGACGGGTGCACTTCCGTCGGCGGCAGAGCCGGGAGCGGCAGCTCGCGGGGTGACCGTGATCATGGGCGGGGTTGTCGGCCTGAGCTTCCTGTTCGCCTTCGGCAACGTATGGCTGCTGGCGCTACGGCTCGGGGTACCCGCCTATGTGGCTCCACTGGTCGCGCCGTCGGTGGACCTGTCGGTGGTCGGCCTGCTCCTCGGGATCCGGCACCTGTCCGCGCACGGAGCCCGTCCTGAGCAGCTGCGTCCAGCTCGAAGGCTGCTGGTGTTCGCCAGCATGGTCACCCTCGCGTTGAACGTCTCCGAACCGATCATCACCGCGGAGTACGGCAAGGCCGCGTTCGACAGCGTCGGATGCTGGCTCCTCATCGGCTGGGCCCACGTCGGACCACCTCCTGCAAGCCATGCACGAACTCGGACGGGCCGAGCCGGACACGATGGCAGAACGGCCCAGTGCAGCGGTGGACGCGGCGGCACTCGAGGAAATCGGCGGCCTGGACAACGGGGGCGTCCAGGATCCGGCTATGGCGCCGGGACTGGGGAGAGGACCCTCGACATCGGCGGCTGCAGGAGTGGAACGGCCACACTGCGACGGTGAGGGTGCCGCTGACGGGCTGTCATCTGTGCCCGCACAGCGCAGGACTGACCAGAATCTGCGGGCCGTCACGGACGGTGTCCTGCTGCAGCGTGCACGGCGGAGGACACCCTCTACTGGGAGCAGCACCATCGGCCGATCTCCGCCGAGGTTCTCCGGCAGCGCCTGAAAGTCGGCTCGAAACGGGCGCGGAGTCTCGTGGTGCAGCTACGTGCCGACGCACACCGGACACTGGAAGAACACGCTGTCGAGGCCGACCTTCCAGCAAGCGACCATGGCCCACTCGATTCGGCAGACGCGGGTCAGGACCCGGCTAACGCTGTCGACCAGGTGCGGGAGGTGAACCGGCTCGGGTCGCGTCCGTTGGCCCAAGCCAGCTGACCGCTACAGTCAGCGCGCCGAACCAGCCGAGCATCGACTGGCCCCTGGGCTTCTCGTTGGGGGCCAACGCAGGAGACGAACGGGTTGTATGCGCCCGTGTGGCCGATCGGCGCGGTCGTGCTCGATCCCGCGACCGAGGCAGCGGCGGCGACGTTCGCTGCCCAAATCTCTCCCCCGGGCGCCTAAACCAACATCAACCCGGTCCGAGCTGTATCGGGACCGGTTGGTCCCGTACGACTGCGGCGACCTCGTCGACGGGGCTGCTCGGAGCGCCGGCCACTTGCTTCTATGCCAAATGCGGCGGAGCCGTGAGGGTGTGCTCACGTGCAGGCAGGGCGAGCTGGTAGAAAGTTCCCATGGCAGAGATCGTTGTGTTTCACTCCGTGTTGGGCGTGCGGAGTGGTGTGACAGAGGTCAGCGAGCGCATGCGTTTCGCCGGACACGTAGTCCATGTCCCTGATTTGTACAACGGAAAGGTCTTCGACGACTACCCGTCCGCTTTTCAGTGGATCGAGTCGATCGGCGGTGTCCCGGAGCTTGTGAACCGCACCCAGGCGGCGGTCGCGGGGATGTCCCGGGAGCTCGTCTACGTCGGGTTCTCCAACGGCGGCCTGTCCGCGGAACTGCTGGCGGCGACCCGTCCGGGCGCACGGGGGGCGGTGCTGATGCACGCGGCGGCTCCGCTGGCGGCGTTCGGAGCGTCCGAGTGGCCTGTTACCGTGCCGGTTCAGGTGCACTACGCCGTCGAGGACCCGTTCCGCCACGAGGACGCCCTCGATGCGTTCGGCGCCGCCGTCCGCGCTTCGGGCGCCGGGTACGACTTCTTCGAGTACGACGTTTCCGGGCATCTTTTCACCGACCCGAGCCTGCCCGACGAATATGACAAGGAGGCCACCGAGCTGATCACCGAGCGCATACTGGCATACCTGGAGCGGATCGACAGGGTCGGCTGAGCGACCTCGTACGGCGGCCTCCCCCCGGTCGCGTCCAAGGTGGCTTCCGGTCCTGTCGGCCGATGAGGCGGCCTGAGGCGCGGCGTCGATCCTACCCCCGGCCCGTTTCCTCAGGCAGCTCGGGGTACGCATATCCTCGAAATCCCAGGTATCGGTGCCGGCGAAGCATCTCGATGCCCGGGCCGAGGAGTGCTTCCCCCGGTCATCCCCAGGGCTGCGACAGAGTCGTGATCGGCGTGTCGGCTGGCATCACGGGCTGGTAGCGGCTATAGGTGGCGGGGCGGAACGGGACGACAACAGGCGGACGCGGCGCCCATGGGATGATCGAGCTTCCTACACCATGATCGTCCAAGAGTGGGGCCGCGTCCGTGCTTCAGTGTCGCCTATCCGCGCCCTGCTTGCGGGCCGGGCCGTCGAACAGGCCGCAGCGCTGCTCGAGGTGCTGGGCGCGGTGCCGGATCGGCGGCGGGCGCGGGGGCGTCGCTATGGGCCAGCGTCGGTGCTGGCGCTGTGGTTCACCGGTGTTCTGGCTGGTCAGCAGACATTCACCGCGGTCTGGGAGTGGGCAGCGGACCTGCCGGCGGAATCGCTGGCCGGGTTCGGGCTGACCCGCGGGGTCCCGTCCGAGCGCACGATCCGCCGCCTGGTCGCCGGCTGCGACCCGGCCGGGCTGGACGAGGCGCTCTCGGGCTGGATCGCCCGGGCCGGGGACGACACGGCGCCGGGGCTTCGGGGGCTGGCCTTCGAGGCAAGACGCTCAGGGGCGCCCGGTCGTTCACGGAGACGGGCACGATGATCCAGGAGGCGGTGGTCGAGGCGGTCTGGCACAACACCGGTGTCGCCGCCGGCCACCAGCGGGTCGTCGGCGGCGACGAGATCGCCGCGGTCGAGGCGCTGGCTGGCCGGCTCGATGCGACCGACGTGCTCGTCACCGCGGACTCGCTCCACCCCCACGAACGCCTCGCCCGGAAGATCCGCGCCAGGAGCGGCCACTGGCTCCTCGTGATCAAGCTGAACCAGCCCACCGTCCACGCGAACCTCACCCGGCTGCCCTGGGAGCAGGCCCCGGACCTGGTCACGATCACCGAGAAGGCCCACGGCCGGGTCGAGGTCCGCTCGTTGAAGGTCCTGACCGTCACCACGCCGAGGCTCGTCGGTTTCTGGGGCACGAAACAGGTCGTCGAACTACGCCGACGTACCCGACGCAAGAAGACCGTCACGTCGAAGCCGGCCTACTCCGAGGAGGTGTTCTACCTGGTCACCAGCCTGCCGCCGAGCAGGCCCACCCCCGCGACCTCGCTGCCCGCGCCCGCGGGCACTGGACCGTCGAGGCCGTCCACCACGTCCGCGACCGGGTCCTCGACGAGGCCCGCCACACCGCCCGCACCGGCAACGCCCCCTGGACTGGGCCATCGCCCGCGACACCGCCATCAGCGCGCTACGCCTCACCGGCCACAAGAGCATCGCCAAAGCCATGCGATCCACCGCCCGCCAACCCGAACGCGTCCTCCAGATCATCGCCCTGATCAGCGAAAAGAGACTTTGACGGCACCCTGGGTCATCCCGACATCGCCCTGTGGGCGGGCACGGCTGCCGCGTCTGACCAGCGGGCGTAGCGTCGACGCCCGTACAGCAGTGGTTCCGCGGCGTCTTCGCGGATGGTGACCTGGTGCACCGTTCCGAAGATCACGGTGTGGTCGCCGACCGCCACGGTGTGATCGATCAGACAGTCAGCGGTGGCGTGGACATCTGCGGTCAGATGCGGACCGTGGGCGCCCAGAGGCAGTCGCCAGTCGACGTGGTCGAACCGGTCATGTGCGCCGGAAGCGAAGAGCTCGGATACCCGACCGGCCTGCTCGTGCAGCAGGTTCAGCGCGAAGCCGCCCCGCTCGAGCGCCGCCGAGAGGGTGGGTCCGACGGTCCGCAGACAGACCAGCAGGGTGGCCGGACGGAGCGCGATGCTACAGAGGGAGCTGCAGGTCATCCCGCGCGGGAGCCCGTCGGAACCGAGTGTGGTGAGCACGCCGACGCCGGTGGGGAATCCGGCCATTAGGCTGCGCAGATCCACCTCGGGCGCGGCGGTCTGGGAGGGAGTGGTCCCGGATGCGTCGGCATCCGGTGGGCAGGAGGCGGAGGGCAGGGGCGTGGATTGGTTCATCTCGGACTCCTGAGGAGCGGACATGGTGCGGGCTGGCCGTCGTATCGGGGGATGGGTGCCGCCGGCCCGCACCGGATCAGGCACCGTGCAGCTGTCGTAGGTAGTCGTAGGCGCTGGGCAGGGTCTCCAGAAGGTTCTGCTGCTGGCGCTTGACGGTCTCGAAGAGCGGTTCCGCGCCGGCGACGGATTCCGGTTGGTGGGCGAGAGCGGGCAGCGGCGCGTCCGGGTGCAGGCCGAGGCCGGAGAAGATGCAGTAGTAGCTGCCGTTGGTCCAGAAGTTGCGGAACTCGGCCTCGAAGTTCCCGTAGTAGGTGCTCTCGTCCGTGATCGGCGAGTTGATCGGAAGTCCGGCCCGGTAGGCGGAGATCTTCTTCTGGATGTTCTCCGGCAGTCTCAGGTTCTTGTTGGCCTGCCAGAAGGGTGTGTCGTTCCGCGGCGCATAGTAGAAGTGTGCCTGGATGAAATCGCGCGTGTCGTCGAACATCAGCTCGATCTCGTGGTTGAAGCTGTCTATCAGGCCCTGGCTGAAGTTCCGGTCCGGGAAGTGCTTGGCGAGCTGGTAGATCGCTGCGGTGATGAAGTAGATGCCCGTCGACTCCAAGGGCTCCAGGAAGCAGGAGGAGAGTCCGATGCCGACTACGTTCTTCACCCATGCCCGGCGATTGCGGCCGACCCGGAAACGGATGTGGTTGAACTTCGCCTGCTCGGGGTCGAGGTCCCAGAGGTTGCAGAATTCCTGGGTGGCGGATTCCTGGTCGGTGAACTTGCTGGAGTACACGTAGCCGGTGCCGAAGCGGCCCAGCATCGGGATCTTCCAGGTCCAGCCGGAGGACATCGCGATTGCCGAGGTGTACGGCTCGATGCCGTATCTTTTGTCGTCGTGCGGGACGGCAGTGGCCACCGCGCTGTCACACAGCAGGTGGTCGCCCATGTCGATGAAGGGCTCCTCCAGCGCCTGGTTGATCAGCAGTCCGCGGAAGCCGGAGCAGTCCACGAACAGATCGGCCTCCAGGGTAAGGCCGCCCTTGGTACGCAGGGCTGTCACGTATCCGTGGTCGTCCTGCTCGACGCGTACCATCGCGTCCTGTACGTGGTGCACGCCCTGCTTCTCGGTGGCGAAGCGGCGCAGGAAATCTGCCACCAGCTGTGCGTCGAAATGCCAGGCATAGCGGGTCGCCGGGCGGCCGTCCAGCCAACGGGGTGCCTTGAGGGCGTCCATCACCGGCGGTTCGCGGAAGCAGGCATAGTCGAATGGCTCGGTGGTTCTTCCCTCGTATTTGCGCTTGAACCAGAAGTGGGACAGCGGCGTCTGGCCGTAGTCCGGGAGCAGCCCGAACGGGTGGTAGAAGTGATCTGGCCCACCGTTCCGCAGCTCACGCGCCGTGGCCTGTGCGGGGCCCTCGGTCCGCCAGTTCACGAAGCGGACGGCCATCTTGAAGCTGGCATTGCACTCGCGCATCCAGTCGTCCTCGCTGATGCCGAGGAAGTCGAAGAAGGAGCGCTGGAGGTTGGGCACGGTGGCCTCGCCGACCCCGATTCGGGGAATAGTCGGTGCCTCGAGCACCGTGATACCGACGGTGCCCTGAAGAGCCTTGCCCAGATAGGCGGCCGTCATCCAGCCGGCTGTGCCTCCGCCCAGAATGACGACCTTCTGGATCCGGTTGTCGGGGTTGGCAGTCATGCGCAGGCCTCGTTTCTGGTCGGCGGAGCGGGAGGAACGACCGTCCGGAACAGTGTGGGCAACGCCCCTATGCCGGACCTACAAAGCCTGTATGTAAAGGCGGGGGCCTGTCGCCGGTGGTGTCTTCGTGGGTGGGCTGCCAGATGAGGAACTGTTCGAGTGCGGTGCCCTCGGGTGGTGGGGTGCGCCTCCGGTCTGGGCGCAGGCGTTCAGGCAGGCGGTGAGGTGGGCCAGGGGCTCGTGGCCGTTGCGTTCGGCGGTGGCGATGATCGTCCAGACCCGGGCAGCCAGGTGCGCGGTCGATGCGGCTTGCGCGCCGTAGTAATTTCTCCGGCCGACGACCGGGGTTCTCAGCGCCCTTTCCGGGGTTGTTGTCCAGGGCGAGGTCGGGGAAGTCGCGGTGGCGGGCCAGTCCGTCCCATTCCCGGTCCAGGGTGGCGAGGACCTTACGGGCGGGGCCGGGTGCAGGCCGGGGGCTGCGGCTGGCCATCCCAACACCCGCCACAGCCGCCACCCGCCACAGGACGGAACGAGCCGCCCCGCAGCATCACCGAATACTTACGCCTGTATAGAACCCTGATAGACGGCTGCCAGATGCTCTTCCATGGCGAATCAGCGGGCGTTCCGGCGCGGGCGCGAGGACGGGCGCGTCGCCGGACCGGACGGGAACCAGGAGGAAGCCATGACCGCGGTGGTGAACGATGGTGTGCGGCATGCGGTGGAAGTCCGCTTCCTGGGGGACTTCTCTTTGTTCATCAAGGGCAGCCCGGTCGAGCGATGGCGGGCCGGGAAAGCGCGAAACCTGTTTCAGTACCTCGCCCTCCGCTTGGGACAGACTCTCACCAAGGACCGGCTGTACGAAGCTCTGTGGCCTGATTCCCCGTGGCCCGCGGGTCGCAGCTCGCTCAAGGTCGCCGTACATGCGCTGCGCCGTGTCGTGGGCGCCCATCCGGACCACCCCGGAGACTCCGGGATCCAGCTGGTCTCCCGTGACTTCGGGTATGCGCTGCAGATCGCGGACCTGTGGGCGGATGTCGACGAGTTCGAGGAGTTGGTGTACGCCGGCCTCCGGGTGTCCGGAGAGGACGGCGAGGTGGCCCGCGCCCGGCTGCGTGCCGCACTCGAGCTCTACCGCGGTGATTTCCTCCAAGGCGAGACCGCCGACTGGATCGTCGAACAGCGTGAGTACCTCAAGTCGTTGGCCCTGAGAGCCCTGGCGGCCCTCCGAGCCGATGCAATGGGCCGGCAGGGCTTCGCCGACCTGATCGACATCTGCCGGCGGACGCTGGAGATCGACCGGCACCATGAGGAGAGCTACCGGGCCCTGATGGCCGCGCATGGCAGCAGGGGTGAACTCGGGTGCGTCCGTAGCTGGTACGAACTGTGCGCCCGCCGCCTGCGTACCGAGCTCGCCGTGGAGCCCGCCCGCGAGACCGAGCGGCTGCTGCACTCCCTGCTGTCGCGCGCCGAAGCACCGGCGTCGCCGGACGGGCCGAGCATGGTGCGTCCCCGCCCGCACCTTTCCCTCCCCGCCACGATCGCCAGTTAGCGAGGACTCGACATGACCGTATTGACCACACCGCACCAGCCCGGTGGGCCAGGGGGGGAACTTGGTCGGCCACCGCATCACGGCGATCAGTGGATCGGTGGCCGTTGGGTCCTCTCCGACGCCACCGAAGGCCTGGAGGTGACCGACCCCAGCACGGAGGAGGTACTCGCGACGGTCCCCGCGGGCACCGCGGGGGACGCGGACCGGGCTGCACGCGCCGCGGCCCAGGCCTTCCCTGGCTGGTCGACGACACCCGCACCGCAACGGGCTGCCGTGCTCCGCAGGATGATCGCCGGGCTGGAGAGCCGGGCTGCTCGCTTCGCCGAGCTCATCACCGCCGAGGTGGGGACGCCGGTCCAGGTGTCGCGCGCCACCCAGGTCGGACTGGCGTTGGGCATGGCTGCCCACTGTGCCGAGGTGCTGGAGGCCTATGCGTTCGAGCAGCGCGTGGGGCATTCGCTGGTGATGCGCGAACCGTCCGGTGTGGCTGCGTGCATCACCCCCTGGAACGTGCCGCTGCTGCTGACCGTGCAGAAGGTGCTGCCCGCCCTGGCCGCGGGCTGCACCGTCATTCACAAGCCCAGCGAGGTCACTCCGCTGCACGCTCGGCTGCTCGCCGAGGTGATGGCCGAGGCCGACCTTCCGCCAGGGGTGTTCAACATGGTCGTCGGAACCGGCGAGGTGGTCGGTGCGGCGCTCTCCGTGCACCCCGACGTCGACCTGGTCTCGCTGACCGGGTCGACCCGGGCCGGGCGTCACGTGCTCGCCCTCGGCGCGGAGCACATCAAGCGCGTCCATCTCGAGCTCGGCGGCAAGAACGCCAGCCTGGTGCTCGACGACGCCGACCTCGACGCCGCGGTGCGGGCCACGGTCGACCAGGCGCTCTTCAACTCCGGCCAGGCCTGCCTACAGTGGGGTCGGCTGCTCGTGCCCCGCGACCGCCAAGACGAAGCGGTGGGCGTCGCGGACGAGGCGATGTCCGGCTATGTGGTGGGGGACCCTCGCGACCCGGCGACGGACCTGGGTCCCCTGGTCTCGGCGGCCGCACGCGGACGGGTCAACACGCACATCCGGCGCGGGGTCGCGGGCGGCGCCCGGCTGGTGCGCGGCGGCCCGGACCAGCCCGTGGGGCTGGACGTCGGGTACTACGTGCGGCCCACGATCTTCGCCGATGTCGATCCCCGGTCCGCGCTCGGCCAGGAGGAGATCTTCGGCCCGGTGCTGTGCATCATGCCGTACGACAGTGAGGACGAAGCGATACGGATCGTCAATGACACGCGCTACGGGCTGCACGGCGCGGTCTGGTCCGGCGACGGCGCGCGGGCTGAGCGGGTCGCCCGGCGCTTTCGCACCGGGCTGGTTGACATCAACGGCGGACCGTTCAACCCCGCGGCCCCCTTCGGGGGTTTCAAGCAGTCCGGGATCGGGCGCGAGTGCGGGACCGCTGGGCTGGACGGCTTCCTGGAGACCAAGTCACTGCAGCTGCCCCGGCCATCGACCGGGCAGACCGTCGGCCCGCGGCTGAAGGGGCTGGAGACAGCCACCCCTGACCGGCCCGCGGAGAGGGACGAACGATGACTGGACCGTCGCGGCGGCCGAGCGTGCTCGAGGTCGTGGACCGCTGGGCGCGCGAGCGGCCCCAGGAGACGGCGGTGAGCGCACCGGACGGCGTCTTGACCTACGCCGGACTCGCGGCCCATGCGGTGCGGTTCGCCTCCGCTCTCGCCGCCGTGGGCGTCGGGCGGGACGAGGCTGTCGGTCTGCTGCTCGGCCGGTCCCGGGAGAGCCTGCCCGCTCTGCTCGCGGTCTGGCGGATCGGTGCCGTCGCCGTGCCCCTGGACACCGGGCATCCGGTCGAGCGACTGCGCTACATTCTGCGGGACGCCGACGCCACCGTGCTCATCGCCGGACGGATGCCGGAGGGGCTCGACCTCACCGGGGTGCGCACCGTCCACCCTGAACAGGCCGACGGCGCGGCCTTCACGCTGCTGCCCGAGACCGACGCCGCGCCGGACGCCTGCGCCTATCTCGTCTACACCTCCGGAACCACCGGTCGCCCCAAGGGGGTCGAGGTCACCTACCGCGGCCTGGACACGTTCGTCGACGCCATAGCGGGGATCGGGCTCACCGCGGGCGGGCTGGGCCTCAACGCGGTCTCCCCGGCCTTCGACGGCTGGCTGTGGTGCTCGCTGCTCTACCTGGTCCACGGGCAGGGCGTCGCCTTGGTCGATCTGTCTCTCGAGGGGCTGCGCGAGGCTGCCGCCGGCGGTGGCGAGATCCTCCCCGCCGGACTGCGCACCGCTTCGCTCACCCCGTCGCTGCTGGCCGCCCACGGAGACGCACTCGGCGACGCCGAAGTCGTCGTGGTGGCCGGCGAACCATGCCCACCCACCCTGGCCGACCGGTTCGTGGCCGGGCGCCGCTTCCTTAACGTCTACGGACCGACGGAGACGACCATCGCCGCCACCTGGGCGGACAGCGCGCGGGGCGACGATGTGCGGGGCATCGGCCGTCCTCTGCCGGGATATCGCGCCTATGTCCTGGACGACTCCCTGCGTCCGGTGCCGTCAGGCGCCCAGGGCGAGCTCTACGTCGGTGGCCCGGCGGTCGCCCGTGGCTACCGCGGTCAACCGGGCCTGACCGCGGCCCGTTTCGTACCCGACCTGTTCGCGGGTTACGGGGCGCGTATGTACCGGACCGGCGACATGGTCCGCTTGGGTACGAACGGCGAACTGGAGTACCGCGGCCGCCGTGACGATCAGGTGAAGATCCGCGGCCACCGAGTGGAACTGGGCGAGGTGGAGCGGATCGCGAGCGAACTGCCCGAGGTGGTGGCCGCGGTCTGCTACCTGGTTCCCTCGGGTGACGCCCTGGGCCTCGCCGTCGTGACCGCGGACGGAGCCGACGCGGGTCTAGTGGTGGCCAGGGTCGAGGACCGCTGCGCCGCTCTGCTGCCCGACGCCGCGGTACCGCAGACGGTCCATGTGGTGCACACGCTCCCCACCCTGGCCACGGGCAAGGCCGACCGGGCGGCGCTGGCCCGTGGCCTGGCCACGGCGGGAGTCTCCGCGGCGACAGGGGTGGGGATGGCCGCGGCCGAGCTGCTCGCGGCGGACGACGGCCCCGTTGCGGGTGTCCGCCGCACCACCCTGCGGGAACGTGAGCTGCTGGCCCTGTGGACCGAGCTGCTCGGACGCGACGTGGTGGACGTCCGAGCCGACTTCTTCGACCTGGGCGGGCATTCCTTGCTGGCCGCCCGTGCGGTCGCCGAACTTCGGCAGCGGACCGGCCTGCGGGTCACTCTGTCGCAGCTGCTGGCCAATCCGACGGCGGAGGCGTTCGCCGCGGAACTCGACCGGATGGCCACGCGCCAGAGCAGAGAAGCGTGAGCATGGGCGGCTCCTGGATCGTCGGCTGGCGGGCCGGGAACCATGTCGACGACGGCCTGCCGGTGCTGCTGTGCCTGCCGCCGGCCGGCGCCGGTTGCCACCAGTTCCGTGCGTGGCAGGAACCGTTCTCCGGCGTCGCGCAGGTACTGGGCGTGCAACTCCCCGGCCGTGAGAACCGCTGGCGCGAGGCCATGCCGCCGACCTTCGAGGAGGCGGTCGAGGTCATCGCGCGCGAGCTGGTGGAACGGCTGCGACCCGGCCGGCCGTTGGTGCTCTTCGGTCACAGCTTCGGCGGCCTCATCGCCTATGAACTAGCCCGCCGGGTCACCCCGCTGGCCCTGGTGGTGAGCGCCTGCCGGCCGCCCCGTTACTGGGACGGAGCCGGGCGCGGCATCGTCGACGACGAGGACGAGCTCGACAAGCTCTTCGATACCGACGCCACGGACCGCGCACTGCTCGACACGGAGACCCGGGAGCTGATGCTCGAAGTACTTCGCCGCGACGCCCGGCTCTCACTCAGCTACGCCCACACCCCGGGTGCGCTCCTGCCCATTCCCGTCCACGCCTGGGGGGCGACTGGCGACGAGACGGTCACCTCCGACCAGCTGGCCGGCTGGGCGGAGACGACCACCGCCGTCTTCCGCCGCCACTGGACCGACGGCGGACACCACGCGGTGATGCGCCGCCCTGAACCGCTATTCGGACTTCTCACCGATCTCCTCGTGGGATTCGCTCCCGTGGGATCCGGTCGCCCCGATCCGCCCCGCAACGCCTGAGCCAGGAGGACGTCATGCCCGCCACCGGCGCGGCCACCACCACCGAACACGAGCAGCGCTACCAGGTCCTGATCAATCAGGAGGAGCAGTACGCCCTCTTCCCGGAGGGACTGCCCGCACCTAGGAGCTGGGTACCGGCCGGCTTCTCGGGCACCGAGGACGAGTGCATCGCCCATGTCGACGCGCACTGGGCCGACACCCGCCCGCTGAGCCTGCGACGACGGCAGGAAACCTGACATGCGGATCGATCTGCTCGACCCCGGCCCCTTCGGGCGTAACGACTTCTGGCCCACCTTCGCCTGGCTGCGGGCCAACTCCCCGGTTCACTGGCATCCCGAGCCCGGCGGCACCGGCTTCTGGGTGCTCAGCCGGCACCGCGACATCGTACGGACCTACGCCGACAGCGACACCTTCAGCTCCGCTCGGGGCATGCGCCTCGGCAGCGATCCCGCCGCCGTCGCGGCGGTATCCCAGCGGATGCTGATCGTCTCCGACGCCCCCCACCACACCGATCTCAAACGCGCCCTGGCCCAGGCCTTCGGCCCGGACCGCATGCCCCGGCTCGAGAAGCTGGTCGAGCATGTGGTGGCCGACCTGGCCGAGGAGGCGGTCGAGCAGGGCGAGCTGGACTTCATCGACATCGCCAAGGCGTTGCCCAACCGGGTGGTGTGCGCCCTGATGGGTATTCCGCACGCCGACTGGGCCTGGATTGGGGACCTCACCACCGACGCCTTCGACTCTCCGGACGAGGCGACACGGAGTAGTGCGCACTCGGAGATCTTCCTCTACTTCATCGAGCTCCTCCGGCAGCGTCGCGCTCGCCCGGGCGACGACCTGATCAGCGAGATCGCCCATGACACGGAGGTGAGCGAGAGGGGCGGCGAACAACACCGGCCGCTGACCGACGAGGAGATCGTCTTCAACTGCAACGGTGTACTCTCTGGCGCGAACGAGACCACGCGCTATTCCTCCGCCGGCGCGGTACACATGTTCGCCCGGCACCCCGACCAGTGGGACCTGCTGCGTCACCGCGGCCCCTCGGGAACCACCTCCGCGGTCGAGGAGATCCTGCGCTGGACCACCCCCGGCGTGCATGCGCTGCGCACCGCCACCCGCGACACCGAGATCGCGGGAGTTCCCGTCGCCGAGGGTGACCGGGTGACCTTGTGGAACGTGTCGGCGAACCGGGACGAGGAGATCTTCGCCGAGCCGGACCGATTCCTGGTTGACAGGGCACCCAACCGACATGTCGCCTTCGGTCACGGCCGCCATCTCTGCCTGGGCGCCCGGCTGGCCCGTTTCGAGCTCGGTGCCCTCCTCACCGAGCTGCTGGCCCGGGTGGACGGCTTCGAGCAGACCGGCCCCGCCCTCTTCAACTCGTCCAACTTCACCTGGGGGATCAGGAGCCTCCCGGTGAGGGTACTGCCGCGCGCGCACCGCTGACCGCCGGCGCGGCGTCGACCCGGGCCGGAACACGGAACCGCCGTGACACCCGCGCCGAACTTCCAGCAGAAAGGGTGCTGTTGTGTCCACTGAGCTCGCTCCGGAACTGCGGTCGGAAGCTGGGGCTACCCACGGACAGAGCCACCACCAGGACCTACGGGGGACATCGCCGGAGGCCGACGCCCTGGCACGGCCGCTCACCGCGGCCGAGCGCCGGCGGCTCCTCGTCGACGGGAACCGGACGGAGGCGGCCTTCCCCGACACCGGCTACCCGGAGTTGCTCGCCGCCCAGGCCGTCCGTACCCCGCACGCCCCGGCCCTGGTACAGGGCGGCCGTTCGCTGACCTTCGCCGAACTCGAGGTCGAAACCAATCGCCTGGCTCACTACCTGATCTCGCGTGGCGCCGGTCCCGGCCAGCGCGTCGGTCTATGCTATCCGCGCTCCGCCGACTATGTGCTGGGCTCCCTGGCAATTCTCAAGACCGGCGCGGCGATCGTCGCCCTCGATCCCGTCAACCCCGACGACCGCCTCGCCATCATGATCGAGGACGCCGCCCCGCTGCTGCTGCTCGTACCGGAGGAGCTGACCGCGCGGACGCCCGTCGGCCTGCCCCGGGCGGAGGTGGCTACCGCCGGCCGGGGTCTGCCGGCCACACCAACAGGAACGCCCACGGACAAGGACACGGTCAGCCATCTCATCTACACCTCCGGCTCCACCGGCACACCCAAGGCGGTGCTCGAACGCCACGGCGCCATCACCAACCTGGTCCACTGGACCGAACGCGCCTACGGGGTGCGCCCTGGAGACCGGGCATCGTGGATGTCGACCCCCGGCTTCGCGGTCCAGATCATGGAGTGGCTGCCGTATCTGCCTCTCGGCGCCGCCGTGCACATCCCCGAGGCGGGCCAGGCCCAGACCCCGCAGCAGATCCGAGACTGGCTCGTCGACCAGAAGATCAGCCACACCATGCTGGTCGCCGCCCTCGCCGAGCCGGTCTGGGGCCTGGAGTGGCCCGACGACGCCGCGCTGCGGATCATGGTCACCACCGCCGAGCGCGTGAACAGCTGGCCGCCGGTGGACACCTCGTTCCAAGTAGTGATGACGTACGGAACCACCGAGACGACCAATGTGCTGTCGTGTCTCGACCTCGGCGCCGGCATCGACTACACCAGCCAAGCCACTCCGGAGGAGATACAGCGCACCCGCCCCGTCCCGGTCGGTCGGCCCATCGCCAACCTCCGGGTCTATCTGCTCGACGACGCCGACCGACCGGTGCCGCTTGGTGAGGTCGGGCGGCTCCACGTGGCAGGGGCGGGACTCGCCGCCGGATACCACGGGCACCCCGAGCTGACCGCGGCCGCGTTCCGGCCCAACCCGCTGCCGGAGGAGCCGGAGCCGATTCTCTACGACACCGGTGACCTTGCCCGGAGGCGTGACGACGGAGCCGTCGAGATACTCGGCCGGGCCGACTCGCAGGTGAAGATCCGCGGCTTCCGCGTCGAACTGGGCGAGGTCGAGACGCACATCGCCCGGCTCACCGGTGTCGTCGAGGCCGTGGTCGTCGCGCATGAGCGCGGCCCGAACGACAAACGGCTGGTCGCCTATGTCTCGCCCGCCCCCGACGCCGACCTGGACGCTGGTACGGTCCGTGCCGAGGTGGCCAGCGGACTGCCCTACTACATGGTGCCCAGCGCCGTCGTCGTTCTCCCCGAGCTGCCGCGACTGCCCAACGGCAAGGTGGACCGCAGGCGGCTGCCCGCCCCGCCCGAGGGGCGTGAGGGTACCGATGCCGGCTACGCGGCGCCCCGCACCGAGGTGGAGGACGGCCTGGCCCGCCTGTGGGCCACGGCCTTCCGCACCCAGAGCATCGGCATCCACGACAACTTCTTCGAGATCGGCGGGCATTCGCTGCTGGCGTTCCAGCTGATCGACGCGATCCGCCACAGCTATGCTGTCGAGCTCAGCCTCTCCGACCTCTCCCGTCGCCCGACCGTCGCCGAACTCGCTGAGCTGATCACCGCTGAACGGGTCGGCAGGCGAGGCGACTTCGGCGGGCTGCCCGCGATCGTTCCCGACCCGGATCGGCGTTTCGAACCCTTCCCGCTGACCGAGAGCCAGCAGGCGCTGTGGATCGGCCGCGGCGGGCTGGTCGAGCTGGGCAACGTCGGCTGTCACGGGTACTTCGAGTGGCAGAGCCCGGACCTGGATGTTGCCCGCTTCGAGCGGGCCTGGCTGCGTCTGGTGGAGCGCCATGACGCACTCCGTACGGTGATCCTGCCCGATGGCACCCAGCAGGTGCTCCAGGAGATACCGGCCTACGACATTCCCGTACGGGATCTGCGCACGCTCGATGGTCCTCGGCTGGAGGAGGAACTGGGCGCGCTGCGCGATCGCCTCTCCCACCAGGTGCTGGACGCAGCGCGCTGGCCGCTGTTCGACGTACGGATCACCCTGCTGCCGCCGGGCGCGGCGGGCGGCCGCCGCGCCCGGATTCACCTGTCGCTGGACTTCCTGATCGCCGATGCCTGGAGCTACTTCCAGGTGCTCGTCCCCGACTTGGCGGCCTTCTATGCCGATCCCGACGCCACCCGAGAGACCCTCACACTCACTTTCCGTGACTATGTGACTGCGATCAACGACTCTCTGGGTGACAGTGAGCTCTACCTCCGCTCCGAGTGGTACTGGCGCGATCGGCTCGCGACGCTGCCTCCCGCCCCCGCCCTTCCCGGACGTCCCGCCGACGCGCCGGCTCTGCCGGTCCGCTTCGAACGGCGTAACCACCAGGTGGACGCCGAGCTCTGGAGCCGAATCCAGGCGCTCGGCCACGCGCGCGAGGTGACCCCCTCCGGCATCCTCGCCGCCGCGTTCGCCGAGGTGCTCGGCGCCTGGAGCGGACAGCCACGCTTCACCGTGAACTTCCCGCTGTTCAACCGACTTCCGCTGCACCCCCAGGTCAACCAGCTGCTCGCGGACACCACCACCACCCTGCTGCTCGCCGTCGAGCAGCGGGCTGGCACCTTCGTCGGACGCGCCCAGGATCTCCAACGCCGCCTCTGGGCCGATCTGGAGCACCGCTACTTCAGCGGGGTCAGGGTGCTGCGAGAGCTCACGAAGCTCCGCGGCTCACTCGCGCCCGCGATGCCTGTCGTGATGACCAGCCTGGTAGGACACCCGCCGCAGGATCAGGAGACGGCACTGGGCGTCCCGGTGTACGGGATATCCCAGACTCCGCAGGTGTCGCTGGACTTCCAGATCTTCGAGAGGGCGCACGGGCTCGCCTTCAACTGGGACTTCCTGCCAGCGGTGTACCCGGACGGCCTGATCGACGAGATGTTCGACGCGTTCCGCGGCCTGCTGGAATCCCTGGGGAAGGCGCAGAACTGGGAGAAGCCCGCCTTCGCGCTGCGGTCCTCCGCGACGGATCAGCGGGCACCTGAGATCGCCGTTCCCGCACAGGCCGCGGAGCGCGACACCGCGGATGCCTGGGAGCGCTACTGGGCAGGCATCGAGCGCACCGGTCGCGGCGGCGACGTAATCTGGGACGCGGACAGCGGCGAGGAGTTCGCATGGCTTCTCGGCCAGGCCCGGCGGCATTTCCCCCCCAACCTGCCGGTGATCGACCTGGGCTGCGGCAACGGCCGGTACAGTCGCGAACTCGCGGCACACTTCCCGCACGTCACCGGCGTCGACGTCGCCGCCAGCGCCATCGAGCACGCCACGGCGGAGGCGGCGAGTGCCGGGGTGCGTAACGCCGACTACCGGGCGCTGGACATGACGGACGCCGAACAGGCGGGGACGCTGGGCGAGGGCCCTTACAACATCTTCGTCCGCGGCGTCTTCCACATCCTGCGCGGCGCGGCCCGAGCCAGGCTGGCCACTGTGGTCGACCGGCTGCTGGGATCAGAAGGGGTGCTGATCCTCCATGAACCTGACTACTCCGCCGGCTCCTTCGGCTATCTCGGCTTCGTCGGTGGCAAGAAGGGGCGCGCCGAGGGCCTGGTCGGCCCGCTGGAGGCCGCCGGCGTCCGGCACTCCCGGCGCTTCGACCGCCCGGAGCTGACCGACGTCTTCCCGGCGGAGCGGTGGGAGCTCGTCGATGACGACGCCGTCAACCTGCACGTCATCGACCCGGAGAGCGACGCCGGTGCGCTGGGCCTGCCGGGCTACTACGCCGTGCTGCGGCGTCGGCCGGCCGAGAGGAGCGCGCCGGAGAACGGCAGGCGTTGACGGGGATGATGATGCCGGCGGGTCGCGGGGCCGTCCGCGAACGAGGGCCCCGGGCTCGTCGACCGGCGGTGGTGACATTCGCGAGTAGTGCGGGCGAGCGCCACCATCGCCGTGCGCCCAGCTGGCTGTGACGCCGGAAGTCGCCGCAGGCGCATTCGTGCCAGGAGCGTTCAGTCTGGAGGCCGTGTATCGCAGTTTCGCGGTCTTGGTCGTGCGGTCGGGTGGGGCTGAGCGCTGTCCTGAGAGCTGGGACCCGCGTAGAGGATGAAGGTGTGATCGATGCGCTGTTCCGGGGTGCCGGTTTTGGGCCCGAGGGAGGCAGGTAGTTCGGACTCGGTGTACCGGTCGTCGCTGGCCAGGTAGATCGCGATGGCCCAGTGGTCGGCGGATCCCTGGCAGCGCAGGCGCAGGATCGGTGCGGGGTCGCGATGGCCGGGCAGGACCGCGCTGACGTAGCAGAACGGTCCGCGGTAGCGCACGACTGGGTCGCCGAGCTGCGGCCAGCCGCGGGTGACGTGGGCGATGATCCGCTCGGTGACGGCGGTGCGGGTGCGCGGGCTGGGTGTGTCGGGCACGTCGTTCATGATGGGTCCCCGGGGCGCGTCACGTACGGGTGCGGCGTGTCGCATACGTCGAGGAGACGACCGGTTTCATAGGGTCCGGCGGTGACCTTGCCGGCGCCCTGGGCCGCGTTGCTGGAGATGTTCCGTCCGGGGTTTCGCCGCCGGGGCACGTTCACGCTGTTCACCGTGCTGGCAACCGGGATGGTGGCGCAGACCGGACGGCGCAGCGTGGTGGGGATGCTGTCCGGGGCGCGGATGGCCGGCGTGATCTCGTTTCATGCCGCGTGCCGGTTCTTCTCCCACGCGATGTGGGACGTCGACCAACTAGGGCTGATCGCCGCGCGGCGGTTGCTCGACGACGACGCGCCGGTCACGGTGGTGGTCGACGACACGCTGTTCAAACGGTGGGGCCGCAAGGTACATCATGCGTTCTGGACCTATGACGGCGCGGCCCAGGGCGGCCGGAAGATCGCCCGGGGGAATCGGTGGGTGGTGGCCGGGATCGTGGTCCGGCTTCCGTTTTGCACTGCCCCGGTGTGCCTGCCGGTGTTGTTCCGGCTGTGCGCGGGTAAAGGCACCGCCGGCCCGGTCGAGCTGGCCGGGCAGCTGCTGGGGCTGATCGCGGCCGAGTTCCCGGGCCGTCGCCTGCACGGAGTTGGCGACGCCGCCTATCACGGCAGGCCGCTGCTGGTGGCCAGGACCACGTGGACGACCCGGTTGCCGGCCAACGCCGCGCTGTACTACCTGGCGCCACCGCGCACCGGCAGGTGCGGGCGGCCCGCGCTCAAAGGCGCCAAACTCGGCAGGCCGGCCGACGTGGCCGTGGGGGTAGCCGACTGGGCGAATGCCACGGTTGTCCGGTACGGCTGCACCCGAATCGGTCCTTCTCGCCGAGGTGCCCTGCATCTGGTACGGCAGCTTCGGTAACGCGGTGGGCCGGCGTGTCCTGGTCCGGGAAGAAGACCCGACCAGGCACTATGATCCGGCGCTGTTCACCGTCGATACGACCGCCACCGCCGCTGGGTAGTAGGGCGCTACGCGGTGCGATGGCCGATCGAGCGAGCCTGTCAACGCCACCAGCGAGCAGCAGACCAGTGTCGGGCAGGCCCGCAACCGGGTGCCCAAAGCCATCGAGCGGACCGTGCCGTTCGGCATGCTGGTGCAGACCTTGGTCATCGTCTGGTACACCTGCACGGCCACCAACCCGAGGACGTACTCGCCCGCCGGCTCACTGAGGTGGTCCGACAGCAAGACCGAACCATCCTTCGAAGACATGATCGTCAAGCTGCGCAGGACCTTGATCGCAGCCAGATTTACCGCGGTTCGCCCAGGTCACGTCGACCCCGATCTATTACGGGACTACTCCCTGGCCTGCGCCGCAGCCGTCGCATAGGTGCGAAACACGAGCTGGAGGGCTTCCGCCCGATACGGGAGCCCTCCAGCAGTTGCCAGCTCGTCAGCCGGCGGACTGCCCGTGGATCGCCTTCGCCAGCACCCGCACGGCCTGTTCACAGCCCGCCTTGTCCACATCGAGGTGGGTGACCAGCCGCAGCAGCCCCGGAGCCGGGGAGGTGACCCGCACGCCGTGCCGGGACGCCTGTTCCACGACTGCCTCGGCAGCGGGCGTGCGGGCCAGCACGATGTTCGTCTCCGGAGCGCTCACGGCGCAGCCCGCCTCCCGGAGTCCGTCGGCGAGCAGGGCCGCGTTGCTGTGGTCGTCGCCGATGCGCGCCAGGTTGTGCTCCAGCGCGTACAGGCCGGCCGCCGCGAGTACCCCGGCCTGGCGCATGCCGCCGCCCAGCCGGTGCCTGATCTTCCGAGCCTGCCCGAGGAGTTCGCCGTCGCACAACAGCACCGACCCCACAGGCGCGCCCAGCCCCTTGGACAGGCACACGGAGAGGGTGTCGGCGACCGGAGCCCCGAACTCGGCGAGGGGAACCCCGGTGGCGGCGTGCGCGTTCCAGATCCGAGCCCCATCCAGATGTACCGCGATCCCGGCGGCATCGGCCACCGCACGTATGCCGCGCAGTGTCTCCAGCGGATGGACGTTGCCGCCCGAGCGGGTGTGCGTCTGCTCCACCGCGACCGCCCGGGTGCCGACCGTGTACGAGTTGCCGCGGCGTACGAAGGCCGCGAGCGCCCGCGGGTCGATCAGCCCGGACTCGGACGTCAGGGTGCGGGTCTGTATTCCGCCGTGCAGGGCGGGCGCCCCGTCCTCATGAGCGAGGATGTGCGCTTCCGCGTCGCAGACCAGCTCCTCGCCGGGGCCGACCAGCAGCCGCAGCCCGATCTGGTTGGCCATCACCCCCGACGGTGCAAACAGCGCGCCGGAGAAACCGAAGAGCCCGCAGAGCCGCTCCTCCAGCGCCCGGACGGTCGGGTCCTCCCCGAACATGTCATCGCCGAGCTCGGCCTCGGCCATCGCGGCCCGCATCCCTGGTGACGGCAGGGCCACCGTGTCGCTCCGCAGATCGACAGGTGCGCCGGTCACCGGTGCGTCGGTCACCGGGACGGCTCCGCCGTGCGGGCTGGCGCCTGGTCGGCCACCCAGGACAGCAGCGGGCGCACCAGCCGCCAGGTCTCCCGCACCTGGTGCGCTGCCCGTCCCGAGTGCAGCTCGGGCCCCGGGCCGTAACGCCGCCCGACGTCGAGCGTGCGGTGGCGCAGCAACTCCAGCCGTGGATGGTCCTGGCTGAAGCCGCGGGGATGCGTCCTGAGCTGGTCCCCGCCGATCGCGAAGCCGCTCTCCCGCAGCCGCTCGACGATCGAGGCCAGCTCCGCGCCACTGCCGTCCTCGGCCACCGCGGTCCGGTAGCGGGCGATGTGCTCCGCGGCGCGCGGGTAGTAGCGGCCCGAGGCGTACAGGCCCTCCGCGTCCAGGTGCAGCCAGAAGCCCAGGAACGGCTCAAGGTCAAGATAGGCTCCCTGATAGGTCTTGTACGGGGACTTGTCGTGCGACAGCCGAGTGTCCCGCACGGGACCCAGCACGCGGATATCGCCGAACTCGTCGGACAACTCCCGGGCCAGGGCGGTCATCGGCGCGAGCACCTGCCGCTCGTAGACCCGGCGGTAGCGCTGCTGCCAGGATTCCCTGGAGTTGTCGGCCTTCAGGGCGGCGTACAGGTGGAGCGCCGCCGGGGGGAAGCCGGTGAAATTCATGGCGCGGATCCCTCCCCGCTCCGGTGCCGGGGTGCATAGGCGGGCAGAGGATAGCGGGCGCAGAGCTCAGCGACCGCGGCGCGGACCCGGGCCTGAACAGCGGGGGCGAGGACATGGCCGCTCTGTTCGTCCGGGCGAACGGCTTCTAGCACATCGGCGACGAGGTCGGCGCACGCGGCGGCCTCGTCCCGGTCCATGCCGCGTGCGGCCAGGGTGTTGCTGCCGATGCGCAGCCCGCCGGTGACCCGGGCGGGAGTGGTGTCTCCCGGGACGCGGTTGCGGTTGACCACGATTCCACACGACTCCAGGGCCTGCTCGGCGATGTCTCCGGTCAGCCCGGTGCCGCGCAGATCGAGCAGCACCATGTGGGTGTCGGTGCCGCCGGTGACCACGCGCAGACCGCGGGCGGCCAGCCGCTCGGCGATGGCCTGGGCGCCGGCCGCCAGTCGCTGGGCGAGCTCCGCGAAGCCGGGCCCGGCGACGAAGTCCAGCGCCCGCGCCTTGGCGGCGATCGACGCCAGGTCAGGAGTGCCCTGGGTGAAGGGGAAGACGGCGCGGCGCAGCGTTGCCGCGAGCGATCCTCGGCCCGGCCCGGGCCGGTGCGCGTCGCGTCCCAGCAGAATGAGGCCGCCGCGCGGACCATAGAGCTGCTTGTACGTGCTGGTGGTGGTCACGTGCGCGTGGTCGATGGGGCTCGGGTGCAGCCCGGTCGCCACCAGGCCCGCGATATGGGAGATGTCGGCGAGGAGGAACGCGTTCGCCTCGTCGGCGATCTCCCGGAAGCGGGCGAAGTCGACGGTCCGCGGGTAGGCGCTCGCTCCGCACACCAGCAGCTTCGGGCGGTGTGCCAAAGCCAGCTCCCGGATCTGCCCGTAGTCCAGGAAGCCGTCTGGGGTGACGCGGTAGCCCTTGGCGTTGTAGTAGCGGCCGGTCAGCGATGCGGGGGAGCCGTGTGTGAGGTGGCCGCCGCAGTCGAGGTCGAGGCCCAGCAGTGTGTCGCCCGGATTCAGCAGAGCGGTGATCACCGCCAGGTTGGCCGAGGAGCCGGAATGCGGCTGGACGATCGCCTCCCGGGCACCGAAGACACTGCAGGCGCGGTCGGCGGCGAGCCGTTCGACCTCGTCGGCCACCTCGCAGCCCGCGTGGTAGCGGGCACCCGGGTAGCCTTCCGCGGTGAGGTTGCTGAGCGAGGTGCCACTGCAGGCCAGCACGGAGGGATCGGCGACGCTGGAGGCCGCGACCATCATCAGTGTCTCGTTCTGCCGGGCGGCCTCCCGGGCCAGCAGTTTGTACAGCGGGGCGTCGGCCTCCCGGAGCCTGGCCGCAGCGTGACGGGCGAAGCCGATTAGGTCGAGCCCGTCGGGGGTGTCCGGCGGCCGCGCCGTGGGCGCGGGCGCGGGGAGGGCGAGACTCATGCCTGTCCCTTCTCGGAGGCGGCGGTGGCGGCGACCTCGGGCTGGTCCCCTTCCAACAGGCTCAGCGCCTCGGCGGCAAGCTGGGCGGCGTAGCCGTGCCGCTCGTCCGCGGCGATTGTGGCGGCCAGCTCGGACAGCAGAGGGGTGTTGAAGACGGTCCTGACCGGTACCGGCACCGCGAGCAGTTCGGTGAGCAGGGCTGCCAGCCGGGTACCGCTGAGCGAATCTCCGCCCAGCCGGAAGAAGTTGTCATCGAGAGCGGCCCGGTCGAGGCCGAGGATCTCGGCGACGGCCGCGCACAGCAGCCGCTCCAGCGGGTTCTCTGGGTGTTGAGCCCGCTCCCGGACCTCGTCCTGGGCGGTGCTCTGCTGCCCTGCCGCGGTGGCGAGCGTCAGCCGGTCCACCTTGCCGTTCCGGGTGAGTGGCAGCTCGTCCAGCACGGTCAGCGCTGAGGGGACGAGGTGTGAGGGGAGCCGCTCGGCCAGCCGTCCGCGTACCGTGTCGGCCAGTGCCGAAGGGGGCACCGTGGCGCCGTCGAGCGCACCATCCGATGGCACCACGAAGCCGTGCAGCCGCCGCACGCCGTGCGCGCTCGTCGGCGCCACCACCACGGCCGCCCGGACCGCGGCGTCCTGGCGCAGCGCGGCCTCGATCTCGCCCAGCTCGATTCGGTGTCCCTGGATCTTCACCTGGAAGTCGTTCCGACCCAGTATCTCGATGTTGCCGTCGGGCAGGTACCGGCCCAGGTCGCCGGTGAGGTAGGCGCGTTCCCCGCTTTCCGGCAGGGTGACGAAGCGCGCCGTGGTGCGCTCGACGTCCTTCCAGTAACCGATTGCCAGGCCCACCTCGCTGGCCACCGCCATCTCCCCGACGACCCCCACGGGTCGCTCACGGCGGGCGTCGTCGACGATGTAGTAGCGCTGGTTGGTGATCGGCTTGCCGTAGGGGATGCTGGTCCAGGACGGGTCGACCTTGCCGATCGGGTAGAACAGCGACCAGCAGATCGTCTCGGTCGGCCCACCGGACCCCACGACCTGGATTCCCGGGCTCTGCGCCCGCAGCCGGTCGGGCAGGGTCAGCGGAATCCAGTCGCCGGAGAGCACGGCGAGCCGCAGCGACTCCAGCGGTCTGCCGGCGCCGAGGCGCTCCCGCACCTCTGCCGTACCGACGAGCAGCTCCATCAGCACGGGTACCGAGTTCCACAAGGTCACCGACTCGGCGGCCACCAACTCGGCCCAGACATCCGGCTCCGCGTGCTCGAAGGGCGGCGGCAGCACCACCGTGCCGCCGTGGAGGAGCACTCCGAACACGTCGTAGATCGAGGCGTCGAAGTGCAGCCCGGAGACGGCGAGCAGTCGATCCTCGGCGGTGACGTCGAAGCGGTCGGCGACATCGTCGACGAGGTTGACCACCCCGAGGTGGTCGACCATCACGCCCTTGGGCTCACCGGTGCTACCCGAGGTGAAAATGGTGTACGCGAGATCCGACGGAGTCTGGGCGGTGGGCAGCGGTGTCGCGTCCCCGATCTCGAAATCCACGTCGACCCGGAAGCGTCTCACCTGCGGCGGCCAGCTCAGCCGAGCGTCCAGACGCGCCTGGGTGAGAACCGTGTCGACCTCGCCCTCAGCGAGCAGCCGCCGCAGCCGCTCTGCTGGTACGGACGGATCCAGCGGCAGGTAGGCGGCACCGGAGGTGAGGATGCCGTACACCGCCGCGTACTGCTCCCAGCCCTTCTCCATGACGACCGCGACGAGGTCACCGGGGGCGGCCCCGCGCTGGCGTAGCCGGCGTCCGATCCGGTTGGCGTAGGTGGAGAGCTCGGCGTAGGTGAGACGGCGCCGGGCGTCAACGACGGCCTCAGCGTCGGGCGTGGCTGTCGCCTGGGCGGCGAAGAGCTCGTGGAGGGTGGCGGGCCGGACCGGCCCCGCGGTGTCGTTCACCACGCGGCGCAGTTCCCGCTGCGCCAGCGGGATCAGTTCGAAGCGCGTGTCGTGCCAGCGGTCCGGGTCGTCCGCGAGCAGGTGCAGCAGCCGCACGTAGGCGTTGAAGGCATCGTCGATGAACCCAGGAGCGAAGGCGCCGTCCACGAAGTCCCAGATGACCCGGAGCTCACCGTCCAGCTCGCGCAGCTGGACGTCCAGGGAGACCTGCGGGGTCTGGGAAATCGAGTAGACCTCCCGCCCCAGGTCGGAGACGGGGCGTCGGACAGGGTAATCGAGCAGGCTGGTGACGACGATCGGCATCCCGGCCTGAGCTCCCGCGCCGTGCCGGCGGGTCAGCTCGCGCATTACCCGGACCCCGTTGAACGCGGTGTGCTCGAGATCCCGGTCGAGCTGGTCACGCAGAGCGAGAGCTCGGTCCAGGAAGGTCTCCCCGGCGCCGTCCACCGCCAAGAGCACGGCGTTGGTGAAGTCGCCGAGGACCGAGCCGATCCCGGGGTGCATGTCGGGCCGGTGGAAGACCGGATAGTTGAGGGTGAAATCGGGGGCCCCGGACCAGCACCGCACCACCTCGGCGAACGCCGCGGTCAGCAGCACCGACGGGGTGAGGCCGGCCTGCCGCGCGCCCCCGGCCAGCCGCTGCCAGCGCTCGGCGGGCAGTCTGTGTTCCCGGCGGTCGAAGCGCACGTCGCCGGTCCGCGGGCCGCCGGACGGCAGGTCGGGGGCGGCGGGCAGGTCGGGCACCCGCCCGAGCCAGTAGTCCCGAGCCGTGCGGAACTCCTCGGTCTCGGGCAGGGCCAGCGCACGCCAGCGCGCGTAGTCCGCGAAGGTGATCCCTGGCCTGGGTGGGTGTGCGTCCGGGTCGTCGTAGAGGTCGATCAGATCGGGGAAGAGCACCTGGAACGCGCTGGAGGCGTCCAGCACCTGAAGGTCGATGCCCAGGTGCACCCGGCAGACGTCCCCGGGCAGCCTGACGATCCGCAGGTCGAACAGCGGCCAGCCGCCCACGGGAAAAACCACGTGGCTCATCTCCTCACGGAGGGCGGCGAGTTCCCCTTCGACCTGACCGTGAGAGGCGGCGCGCAGATCGCGCACGGGAATCCCGTACGGTGGCAGCTCCCGCAACACCACCTGGGTGCCGTCGGGACGGCCGACGGCGCGCAACATGTCGTGACGCTCGACGACACGTCGCCACGCGGTGGCCAGCCGAGCCGGGTCGAGGCCCGCGCGCTCCCACTCGAAATAGCCGTAGCAGCCGATACCGCCCAGCTCGACGGCATCACCACGCCCGATCATCAGCGCCTGCTGGGTTTCGGTCATGGGGAAGGGCGTGGGGGGCGCGGCGACGCCCGGAGCCGCTGCCGCGCTGTCGCTGGTGCGGGTCCGCTCAAGGTCGGTCATGCACTACTCCGCTCGCTGTGACGGGACGGGACGCCGGGAGGGCATGGGACCCCTAGGCCGACGGCCACCACAGGCAGAGCCTGGTGATCGGGGGTTAGCCACCAGTTATGCCCGGGTCCCGGCTGCTCGCCCCGACCACACAGCGACCGGGCGAAGAGCAGCGTCAGGGGGTGGAAGACATAGTGCGGGCGGCCCTGCTCGTCGGCCTCGCTGACCTCCAGCAGGGCCGCGTCGACCAGGGCCTCCAGCAGTAGCTCGGCGTACGTCTCCGGTTCGGCCAGCTGGGCGGCGGCCCGGGCCGCGGGGAAGGGGGACTGGCCGAGCGGGGCCAGCCGCGGGAAGGCGGCCCGGGCCGGGCCGTCGAGTCCATGCCAGGAGGGCATCAGGGCCTTGCTGACGTCCAGTTCGCCGAACCGCAGTTCCCGTAGACGGGTGGCCGGGTCGGCGAGCCGCCCGGCGAGCACTGCCGGGTCACTGTGCGGCCGTGCGGCCGTGCGGGCACCGGCGATCCGCAGCGCCAGCGGCAGCCCGGCGCAGTAGGAGACGAGGGCTGCCGCCGCCTCCGGTACGGCGGCGATCCGCTCTGGCCCCGCGGCCGCGGCCAGCAGCTGCAGCGAGGCGACGCCGTCCAGCGGCCTGAGCGCGATGGTGCGGGAGCCGGTCACGGTGGGCAGCACCGTATGGCTGGTGATCAGCACGGCCGGCTCCGGCGTGTTGGGTAGCAGCGGGACGAGCTGGGTGTCACTCGCCGCGTCGTCCAGCAGGATCAGCAGCTGCTTGTTGGATATCCGTGCCCGGTAGAGATGGACCAGGGCGTCGAGGTCGTCGGCGGCGTAGCCGGATACTGGGGCGCCGAGCGCGCGCAGCAGACGGACCAGGATTTCGCGGGGGTCCTTGGGGGTGCCGTCCGGGTGCCGGAGGTCGGCATGGAGCTGGCCGTCGGGGAAGTGCTGGAGGCTGGAATGGGCGGCGCGCACGGCGAGCGCCGTCTTGCCCATGCCTGCCATCCCGGTGACCAGGACGCGGCGGGACGATGGCGCTCCCGCGTCCCGCCGTGGTTCCAGCAAGCGGCACAGGGATGTCAGCTCGCTCTGTCTGCCGGCGAAGTCGATGCTGTCGGGGGGCAGCATCGCCGGCACGGCGTCCCCGGGCGCGACCGGTGAATCAACAGACCAGCTGTTGGTGCGCGAGGCGCGGCTGCCATGCAGTACCGCCTGATAGGCGGCCATCAGTTCCTCCCCGGGCTCCACTCCCAACTCCTCGGCCAGCGTCCGCCGCCCCTCATGGAAAAGGCCCAGGGCATCGGCCTGCCGACCGGAGCGGTACAGAGCGGTCATCGCCTGCGCCCGCAGACGCTCACGCAGCGGGAATTCCGTCAGAAGCCCGGCGAGCTCGGGGGTGAGCTGGTGATGTCGACCGAGCTCGAGGTCTGCCGTGATGCGATTCTCCAGGGCCACCGCCCGGGACTCGGCGAGCGGCGGGCCTTCGATCTCCGCGAGGAACTCCGTGACGTTGGAGAAGGCCGGGCCACTCCACTCGGCCAGGGCGCCGCCGAGAAGTGTGCTCGCCTTCTCGCTGTCTCCGCGCAGTAACGCCTCCCGGCCGCTCCGTTCCAGCCGCTCGAACTCGATGAGGTCCAGCCTGGATTCACCGATATCGAGGACGTATCCGGGGAAACGCCGGTCGATGCTGACGTCCTTACCCAGGAGCTTCCGCAGCCGCGAGATGTACGTGTACAGCTGCGCGTACATGGTGACAGGCGGGCCCCAGCCCCAGAGCAGACTGGTGAGTCGCTGATCGGACACCACATGGCCCCGGGCGAGCAGCAGGGCTGCGAGCACCGTGCGCAGTTTTGCCCCGGCGAGGTCGATCCGCCGGCCGGAGCGGCAGGCCTCGACCGGTCCGAGTACGCGGAATTCCATAAGTACCCCGTCCACGGTTCCTCCGGATGGAATCGAACAGGATCAGCGCTCCGCTGTATTTACCGTTAATGAACTGATTTCGTCTCTCCCGCGGGCGGTGAAATCGCTGGGAACGGAATCCAGGGGGCGCTCCTGGTCTTGCTCGGGACTCGGCATCGCCGATGCCGAGTCCCGATGACGGCCTCGCCCCGTAACCTCCACCGGGTGCCGGTCCGGCTCCGGCTGGGCCAGAAATTCCAGCAGGCGCATCTCATTGCCGGAGTCTCCGATGCAATGAAACCCCTCCGAACCTTCAGCGGGAGTCAACCCTCGTAGTATCCACAGAACTCGGGGTGACTCAGCGGCGGGCGTCGTTGTATTCTTGCTGACCGTGGGGGTTGCATGACGTGGGTCACGGTCTTTTCGTCGCCATGTTCGACGATAGAACTCAACCTACCTCGCCACCGTGCATGTGTCTGCAACTCTTACAAAGTTTGTGAAGATAGGACGATCTTTCGCGTCTCGGGTTCGTGGTCGGCAACGTTGAGCTGCTGCTTTTGAAAACTTCGAATTCGGATGTCGGATCCACGACACTTCCGCCGCCTCGGTCGGAGTGATCCTGCATGCACGGAATATGCTGATGATGTTGCGCATTCGGAACGGTGAACGCGACGACGTCGGGGTGCTGCGCGAGGGGATCGCTCGGGCTCTGGCCGTTGACCTGCAAGGAAGACAGTCTGGCGGGCAGGTTCCGTGGAGACCTGTCGCGCTGGGAGTCGCACGGAGGAAAGCGGCCTGAGGTAACGGCCCGGGAACAACCCCGACCGTGCTCAGGCTGACTCGCCGACCCCAGGGGTCCCATCGGCTGTCGCCGTCAACCGTCGATCTCCCCCTGCGAGAGCAGCGCGGCGACTTCCTCGTCGGTCATCGTGTCGACCTGGCGCTCCAGCGCGGCCATCACGTCCGGGCTCAGCACCTCGTCGACCTGGCCCGCCAGGCCCGCGATGGTCGGGGCCGAGAGGAAGGAGTCGAGGGCGACCTCGACTCCGCGGTCCTCCCGGACCCGGTGGAGCAGCTTGATGGCAAGCAGGGAGTGGCCCCCGGCCGCGAAGAAGTCCTCGTCCACCCCGACCCGATCGCGGCTCAGCAGCTCACTCCACAGGTCCGCCAGCCACTGCTGGGTGGATGTCTCCGGAGCTTGGTACAGCTCCGACGGATCCGCCTCGGCCAGTGGCAGGCCGTCCAGCGCCCGCCGGTCCACCTTGCCGCTGTTGTTGAGCGGGAAGCCGGGCAGACAGATCACTCGGGACGGCACCATGTACGAGGGCAGGGACGTTCTCGCCAGCGCCTTCAGCTCGGCCTCCGGGACAGCCGTGGTCTCGGCCCTGGGCCGGACGTAGGCCAGCAGTCGCTGGTCGTTCGCGGCGAACTCCCTGAGCATGACGACCGCTTCGCGAATCGCCGGGTGGCGGGCCAGCGCTGTCTCGACCTCACCCAGCTCGATCCGGTGGCCGCGCAGTTTGACCTGGTGGTCGCGTCGGCCGTGGAACGTGAGGGACCCGTCGTCGTGGTGGCGGAAGAGGTCACCGGTGCGGTAGAGCCGCTCGCCGGTCACCGGATGGGTGATGAACCGCTCCGCGGTCAGCTCGGGCAGGTTCAGATACTCCCGGGCCAGCCCGGCCCCGCCCAGGTAGAGCTCTCCGAGGACACCCGGCGGCACGGGGCGTAGCCACTCGTCGAGGACGTGCGCGGTGGTACCGGCGATCGGCCGGCCGATCAGCGGAGTCGTGTCGGAGGTGAGGAGCTGGGCGAGCGAGTAGACGGTGGTCTCGGCGGGCCCGTACAGGTTCCACACCTCGGGCACGCGCGTCCGCAACTCGCGCGCCAGGCCGGCAGGCAGCGCCTCTCCTCCAGAGAGCGCTCTGCGCAGCGGGCCCAGGCGGCCACGTGCCGCCTCCGGGCCGTGCTCCGCGTCCGACGATCCCAGACCTCCCGCACCCGCGTCCAGCAGCAGCCGCCAGGTCGACGGCGTCCCGTGCAGGACCGTCACCTGGTGCTCGGCGAGCAGGCGGAGCAGCCGGGAGCCGTCCTTGGCGTCGGCCCGCTGGCCCACCACGACCGTCGCGCCGACCGCCAGTGGCAGGAACAGCTCGATCACCGAGCCGTCGAAGGGCAGACTGGCCAGCGCGACGGTGACGTCCCCGGGAGCCATCATCCCCAGGTCGGCCATCGAACCGAGAAAGTTCGCCAGGGCACGATGCTGGACGGCCACGCCCTTGGGACGCCCGGTCGATCCCGACGTGTACATCACGTACACCAGCCTGTCCAGGTCCGGCGGGACGTCCGCCGGACCGGTCGCCGCCGGCAGCTGGTCGAGGCGCAGCACCGCACGCTCTGGACCGGCCGGCTCGGATGGTCCGGGCAGCGGGGGCAGCGATTCCGTACCGATGATCAGCAGCTCGGCTCCGCTGTCGTCGAGCATGTAGGCCAGCCGCTCCGGCGGATGCTCCAGCTCGAGGGGGAGGTAGGTGCCGCCGGCCTTGAGGATGCCGAGGATCGCTGGCAGCAGGTCCGGCGTCCGCCCGGTGCCGACCGCGACGACGGGCTCGGGGCCTCTGGTACGCGCCAGGACAGCGTGCGCAATCCGGTCGGACAGGGCGTCCAGCTCGCGGTAACTGAGATGGTGGTTGCCGCAGCGCACCGCGATCTCATCCGGCCTTCTGCCCACCTGCCGCGCGAACAGGTCGAGGAAGCCGGTAGCCAGGGCCGGCCGATCGGCGCGCGCCCTGCGTTCCAGGGCACGCCGCTGCTCGTGCTCGGCCAACAGCGGGTACCGGGAGACCGGGCGGTCGGGATTGGTCGTGATGGCCGCCAGCAGGGTTCGGAACTGATCGACGAGCCGCTGCGCGGTGTTCCGTTCGAAGAGGTCGGTGTTGTAGTCGAGCCGACCGGAAAGCGTATCCCCGGTCTGTTCCATGGTGAACTCCAGGTCCAGCCGCGACGTCCCGTTCGGCAGGCCGACCGGCCGGAGGCTCAGCCCCGGGGCCAGGCGGACGTCACCTGTGCCCAACGGAAGGCTGCCCATGCTGAACAGCACCTGATACAGCGGGTTGCGGCTGATGTCCCGGCTGTGCCCGAGCTCCTTCACGAGGCGCCCGAAGGGGAGCCCCTGGTCGGCGAGCCCGTCCAGGACGGCCTCCTTGACCTGTGCGAGCAGCTCGGAGAACGCCGGGTCCGCGGAAGCGTCGACACGCAGCGGCAGAGTGTTGGCGAACGGGCCGATCAGCGGCTCCGTCTCGCGCAGTACCCGTCCAGTCAGCACCACGCCCGTTACTGCGTCGGGCTCGCCGCTGTGCCGCGCCACCAGGACGTGCAGCGCCGAGAGCAGGACGGAGAAGAGTGTCGCGGCCGAACGGCTGCTGAGCGCGGTCAGACCGGCCGTGACCTCGGCCGGCAGGGCGAAGGTCAACGTCGAGCCACGGAAGGTCTGCACCGCGGGCCGGACGCGGTCGGTCGGCACCGCCGCGGCCGGCGCGTTCGACAGCCGGTCGCGCCAGCGGTTCACGAGTTCCGCGAGCCGCGGGCCGGCCAGCCGCTCCCGCTGCCACTCCGCGAAGTCGCCGAACTGCAGAGGCAACGGGGGGAGGTCGAGGGGCTGGCCCGCGAGACGTGCCCGGTACGCCGCGCCCAGGTCCTCGATCAACACACCCACCGACCAGCCGTCGGCCACGGCGTGATGGGCTATCCACAGCAGAACGTGATTTTCCGGCTCGAGCTCCAGGAGCTCGGTGCGCAGCAGCGGGCCTGTCCGCAGGTCGAATCTGGCGTGGGCTAGCTCCGCCCCGTGGTCCTCGGCGGCGCGCTCCCGCTCCGGCAGCGTCGTACCCCCGGCGGTGCGCACCCGCAGAACCGGTCGCCAGTCAGGATCCACCACCTGGACGGGTACGCCGTCCTCGAAGACGAAGTGGCTGCGCAGCACGTCGTGCCGGCCGACGACATCCCGCATCGCCTCCCTCAACGCGTCGACGGACAGCGGGCCCCGCAACCGGAGGGCGAACGGCACCAGGTAGGCGGTGCTGCCGGACCACAGATGGTCGAGGAAGAGGTGCTGCTCCTGGGCGAAGGAGACCGCGGAACGGCCGTCCTGCCGGACTCGGACCGAGGGACCGGTGTCATTCGTTGGCACGGACCTGGCCGCGCTCGTCGGACCAGCCGCCGGCCGTGCCCTGGCGAGGAAGTCCGCACGCTCCTGCTCGGTCATGGTCGCCAGCCGCGCCAGAACCTCACGCATCTGTCCGCTCCTCCGGGTCGGGGTGTCTCGTCGTCACTCGTCGTCAACGGAGAGGCAGCCTTGCATTACGTCGCGGCGCTCACGGCCGTGGCACTCGGCTTCCTCATCAGGGCGAAGATGCTGATGCCCCCGACGAGCAGGACCGCGGCGGCGATCCGCAGAGCGAGTTCATGCCCTTGGATGACGGCCGAGGCCGCCGGAGTGCCACCGGCGACCAGGGAGCGCTGATGGCTCAGCCCGATGGCCACGATCACCGAGAGCCCGAGGGCCTGGCTGACCTGCTGGACCGTGGCCAGCACGCCCGAGCCAAGCCCGGCGTCCTGCTGCGAGACGCTGTCCAGAGCGGCTATCTGCATGGCCGGTGCGGTGACGCCGCTACCGAACGCGGTGAGCAGCATCGCGGGCAGCAGACCGGCGGCGAAGCTGCTCTCGGGGCCCAGCCTGCTGAACAGGAAGATCCCGGCGGAGATCAGGATCAGACCGGAGGTCAGCACAGCCCGGTGACCGACCTGCAGCAGCAGCCTGGTAGATGCCACCAGGCCGGGCATGAAGGCCACCGTGAACGGCAGCCAGGCCAGGCCGCACTCGAGCGGCGAGTAACGCAACGTCTCCTGCATGTACAGCACGATCAGGAAGAACATCGCGGCGGTGGCGATGGCCATGAACATCTGGGCGGCGTAACCGGCCAGGCGCGTGCGGTTGGTGAAGAACCCGAGCGGAATCAGCGGTGCGGCCGCCCGGCGCTGGAACGCGAGGAAGCCCGTCAGAACAGCAAGGCCGCCGACCACCGGACCAAGTACGGAAACGCTGCCCCAGGACGTGTCCGCGGCGGCCAGCAGGCCCTTGATGACCGCGATCAGACCTCCGGTCAACAGCACGGCGCTCAGCCAGCTCGGGCGCCGTGCCGCGGGCCCCCGGCTGTCCGGCACCAGGCGGTAGGTAATGATCAGTGAGGCCACGCACGGCGGAATGGCGATATAGAAGATCCAGCGCCAGCTCGCCAGGTCGGTGAGCACACCGGACAGCAGCACGCCGCTGGTGGCTCCGAGCCCGGCCAGGCCGCCCCAGATGCCGAGTGCCTTGGTCCGCTCCTTCTCGTCGGTGAACAGCAGCACCACCATGGACAGCGCGGCGGGCGCGGCGAGGGCCTCCGCCATGCCCTGGGCGAAGCGACTGGCGATCAGCATCGCCGGGGACTGGGCCAGCGCGGCGGTGAGCGAGGCCACCGCGAACAGCCCGGCCCCGAGTCCGAAGATCCGGCGCCGTCCGAAGAGGTCCGACAGCCGTCCGCAGAGCAGGAGCAGCCCGCCGGCGGCCAGAAGATAGCCGCTGACGACCCACGTCAGGCCCGCCGAGGTGAAGCCCAGGTCGCGCCGGATCGAAGGCAGGGCCACGTTCACGATCGTCGCGTCGAGGAAGATGATGAACTGCACGAGTGCGAGCCCGGTGAGCGCCAGCCAGCGGTGTGGGTGGTGCTCCGGTGGCGGTGCCGTCCCGGTGGTGCTTTCCTGCTTTTCCTGCCCGGCTTCGGTGATCTCGGTCATGTCTCCCAAGCTCCTCGCCCGTTGCGGTAACCGGTTGCGAGGCGACGCTAGGGCTCCGTGGTTATGCGCTAGTTATGAGGTTTTTCTTCGAATTCGCGCAACTTTTCCAGAAGTCCGGCTGTCTGGCGGATCGTTGGATTGAGATAGGCCTGACGCAAAGAAAGTCGCGGCAGGCCCATCTGTTCCAGTTCCCTCACGAGGCGACCGATCAGGATCGAGTTGCCACCGACGTCGAAGAAGTTGTCGTCGAGGCCCGCCGGGATTCCGACGATCGACATCCAGGCCCTGCGCACCGTCCCCACCGGGGACGCGGCGCACGGCTGGCTTCCCTCTGCTGTCTCCGGCTCCTTGAGCCCGTCGGGTTCCGGCGCAGGACGCGGAAGTCGGCCGCCGTCCAGCTTCCCGTTGGGCGTCAGTGGCAGCGCTGGCAGGATCGTCACCGTCGACGGGACCATGTAGTCGGGCAGCACCCGCCGCGCCCGGGCCCGGATGGCCGCTCCGGATTCGCCGGCCGGGGCCGGGTCAACGCCGTCGAGCACCGCGTAGGCATCCAGGCGTGCTGTGGCCGGATCGTCCGGATCTCTCCGGTTCACCACCACGGCCGCCGCGAGCACCCGCGGATCCTCCAGCAACACGGCGCGGATCTCGTCCAGCTCGATGCGGTAACCGCGCAGCTTGACCTGGCTGTCGAGCCTGCCCAGGTGCTCCAGCACGCCGCTGGGCAGCAGTCGACCCCTGTCGCCGCTGCGGTACATCCGACCGCCGCGGTCGGGATCGGGCAGGAACCGCTCCGCGGTCAGCTCGGGCCGGTTTAGATAGCCTAGGGCGACCCCCACTCCGCCCACATTGATCTCGCCGGCCACCCCCGGCGGCAGCAGCCGGCCCGCGGAGTCCCGCACGGACAGGTACTCGCCCGGTAGGGCCGTGCCCACCTGCCGCGACGCGGCTGCGGCCGCGTCGCGCGTGATTGTCGTCCACGTGCTGTGCACGGTTGTCTCGGTGATGCCGTACAGGTTCACCATCCGGCACTCGGCTTCCGGATGTCGATCGAACCACGGCAGCAGCATCCGGGTGTCCAGCGGCTCACCTCCGAAGGTCACCAGCCGCGGCGTGAGCGGCCCGGGCTCGGTGCGTTCAGCCTCGAGCAGCTGCGCGAACGCCGAGGGGGTCTGGTTGAGCACGGACACCCGCTCGGCCGTGAGCAGGGCGTGGAGCTCCCTCGGGGAGCGGCAGACGAGGTGCGGCAGGACGACCAGCCGGCCACCGGTGGTCAGTGCTCCCCAGATCTCCCACACCGACATGTCGAAGGCCACCGAGTGGAACAGCGCCCAGACGTCCGAGGGGCTGAAGCGGAAATCCTGATCCGTGCCCGAGATCAGGGCGGTGACGTTGCGGTGGGTGACAACCACCCCCTTCGGGCGGCCCGTCGATCCCGATGTGTAGATCACGTACGCGGGGTCGTCCGCCGAGCGCTCGGCCGGCGGCGAGGCGGTGTGCCGCCCGGTGGCCGCTCGGAGCTCCTCGGGTCGTATCACCCTGGCGGGGCCGGCCGGGAACTCCTTGAGATCGGTCACCACGAGCACGACCTCCGCGTCCTCAACGGTGTAGCCGAGCCGCTCGGCGGGGTAGCCCGGGTCCATCGGAACGTACGCCGCACCGGCCCGCAGCACGGCCAGCAGCGTGGCGATCAGCTCGGGCGAGCGGTCCATGCAGACCCCGACCCGGCTGCCGGAGCGGACGCCGTGGGCCCGCAGCGCGCGGGCGAGCCGGTCGGCGCTTTCGTCCAGCTGACGGTAGGTGAGATGATCACGCCCATGACTCACGGCCACGGCCACGGGGCAGGCCGCGGCCCGCGCCGCGACCAGCTCGTCGATCCGGCGTGGCTCGTCCGGGACTGTACGCCCCGGGTCGCCGAGGGCAGCGACCCGCTTCCGCTCCTCCTGGTCGAGCAGCTCGATCGAGGACAGCTCCGCCCCGGGCGCCGCGGCCGCGAGCTGCCGCCCCACGGCCGCGACGTGCCTGGCGAACTGCGCGACCATGTCCGGGTGGAACAGCTCCCGCCGGAAGGAGCACGTCGATGAGAGTGAACCGAGGTCCGTTCGGCTCACGGTGAGGGTCAGCGGGAACGGCGGTGGCACGGCCTGAGGTTCCGCTGCCGGACGTCCCGTCCTCGTCCCTGTTCCAGCGGCCCGACCGAACCGGACGGCGACGGATACCTCACCGCCTCCGTCCGACTGGGACAGCCTGGCCGCCAGCTCCTGGTCGTACCAGGGCCAGGGCCTGGTCAGCAGGTCGGCGGCCCTCTCCAGCAGGTCTACCACCCTCGTGCGGTCGGAGACTGGCAGAGCCGCCAGCGCCACCGGGGAGGTGTCTGGTCCCACCCCCCCGGCGCCCAGGATCACCCGGTCGAGGCGGTCGTAATGGGACAGCACCAAGGCGACCGCGGCGAACACCGTGGCCTCGTCCGTGATACCGAGGTCCTCACGGTGGGTGTCAGTGCCCTGGCTGCCGGGTACGCCAAGGCCCCAGTCCGGGCGAACGTACTCGGCGGCGAGCAGGTCCGCCAGGCGGGACTCCTTCTCGTCCGACGTGACCGGCCGCCCCGCGGTGCCCGGCGGCCGGGAGCCGGTGGACGCGGTCGTCATGACAGGCCTCTCGCCATCAGCTCCAGCACCTGGCCAGCGAGCTCTGTGTGGTACATGTGCCCGCCCGTGAACTCGGCGAGTTCCAGCTCCCGCGTGGTCGTAACCTGCCACTGTCCGATCTCCTCGCCGTCGACCAGGGTGTCCCGCTCTCCGCGCAGCGCGGTGACCGGCAGGTCCAACGGCTCGACGGACGTCCGCCGGTAGCTTTCGTACATCTCCTGGTCGGCGCGCAGGATGGGGAGCAGCAGCTCCGCCGTCTCCGGGTCCTCCAGGGCCGGATGCCGGTAGCCGGCCAGCTCCTCCAGCCGGGCCAGGAACTCGTCGTCGGGCAACCCGGCGGCCCTGCGCTCTCGGGGCACCAGGGGGCCCGGGGCACCGCTGACCACCAGGTGCCGCACCGTGACCTCGGTGGTGGTCGCGAGCCGGTACGCCAGCTCGTAGGCGATCACGCCTCCGAGGCAGTGGCCGAACAGCACCACCTCGGACCGGTCGCCAACGGCCCGCAGCACCTCGGGAAGCAGGATCTCCACCGCCTCGCCAACGCTTTGGCACAGATCCTCGGCGAAGCGCTTCTCGTGCCCGGGCAGCTCCACCGGGATGAGCTCCAGCCGGTCGCCGGCCAGCTCCCGCCACGAATGGAAGAACGACGCCCCGGCCCCGGCGTGTGCCAGGCAGACCACGGGAGTGCGGGAATCCGCCGAACTCGCCGGGAACAGACGCCGTTCGATGACGGCGGCGAGGTCGGCGGCCCGGTCGCGGATGAAGTAGTGGCCCGCTCCCGGCAGGACGTCGAGCGAGACCGAGTCCGCGAACACCTGCCAGCCCCGGTACCGCGTCGCGAAGTCCGGGGTCGCCGGATCGGCGTCACCCAGGACACAGTGCAGGGGCGCCCGAAGCCGGCGCGGCGGCTGGGCGTGGCAGGCCATCTGGAAGCGTGTCGCATCCGCCATGTCGTGCCGCAGCGCCCGCAGCAGGTGCTGGAGATCGGTGGGATCCAGCGGGCCGTCGAAGCCGCCGATGGCCCGGATGTGACCGTACAGCTCGTCGTCCTCGCTGTCGGTGACCCGGGTCAGGTTCGCCGCCGCGTCCGGGTCGGTCAGGCTTCCGCCCAGGTACGTCGCCCTGACCGCCACCCCGCGCTCCTCGAGCTCCCGGGCGAGGTCGACCGCCTGCGAGGCGCCGGCGCAGTGACCGTAGACCACCACTGGTCCGCTGATCCGTTCCTGGACCTCGTCCGCGATCCGCGCGGTGGCCTCGGCCAGCGGGATCAGCTGGACGTCCGGACCGCCGCTCTCGTGGCCCGGCAGGCCCACGGCCCACAGGGCGAACCGAGCGGGCAGCTCGCCAGCGAGCGCCTCGTAGGCGACGGCGTGTCCGCCGGCGTACGGGACGCACACCAAGGTGACCTCCGGCGTCCGACCGGCCGGGGTCAGCTGGTGGAGCAGCCGCTCCGGGGTGTCGTCCGCCAGGGAGCGGCCGCTGAGGTACGCGGCGAGGGACAGGATCGTACGGTGCCGAAACAGCTCCACCATCGGTACCCGTCCGCCCAGCAGGCGACGGACCTTGGTGGCCAGGAAGGAGTTGCCGCCCAGATCGAAGAAGTCGACGTGCAGCCCGATCTCGTCGCGGCCAAGCACCTCGCGCCAGACCTCCAGGACCTGGGTGATCGCCTCTGCTCCGGCGGCGGAGAGCACGGCGGCCTGCTGAGGCTGCCGGATCCGCGGGCTCTCCCGGGACTCCTGGGCCGCGCCGCGGGGCAGTTCGGGGAGCGGCAGGGCAGCGACGCTCAGGTCGGGCTCCGCCACCAGGGCCGCCACGACGGCCCGGACCTGCTCCAACAACCGTTCCGCGGTGCTGTCGTCGAAGAGGTCCGTGCTGTAGACGAGGTCGACCACCGAGCCGTCCTCGGCGGCACGGACCGTGAAGCTCAGGTCGAACTTGGCGGTCACGAACTCGGGCACCAGTCCTTCGGCCCGAAGCGCGTGGTACGCGGGCAGCTCCTCGTAGCCGGTCAGAGTTCCCGTGCTTTCCTCGACCTGGAAGTGCACTCGGAAGAGGGGAGTGCGGTTTCCGCGCCTGGGCGGCTGGAGCCGGTCCACGAGGAGGTCGAACGGCAGTTCGCTGTGGGCGTAGTCGGCGACCAGCGCGTCTCTGGTGCGGCGAAGCAGCTCGCGGAAGGTCGGTGCGCCGGAGAGGTCGGCGCGCAGCACCAGGGTGTTGTTGAAGAAACCGATGAGGCCCTGGAGCTCGGAACGATCCCGTCCGGCCGAGGTGGTGCCGAACACCAGGTCCTGCTGTCCCGTGTGCCGGGAGAACAGCACGCCGAGCACGGCGGACATGGTCATGAACAACGATGTGCTCTCGGCCCTTGCGATCTCCCCCAACTGGCTCATCAGAGCGGACGAGAGCCGGACACTCCTGGTCCCGCCACGCGTTGACGTGACGTCCGACATCGGCCGGTCGGTGGGCAGCTCCATCGGGACGACACCGGCCAGCCGCTCCTCCCAGTAGCTGAGCAGCTCGTCCAGCCGCGCACCGCTGAGCCGTTGACGCTGCCAGACCGCATAGTCCGCATACTGCAGCGGGGGCTCGGGCACCTGCGGCGTCTCGCCGCGCACCCGCGCGTTGTAACCACCGGCCAGCTCACTGTGAAGCAGCGGGACCGACCAGCCGTCGAAGCCGAGGTGGTGAACGGTGATCAGCAGCAGGTGGTCGTCTTGAGCCAACCGCAGCAGCCGGGCCCGCAGCAACGGTGCGCTCGCCAGGTCGAAGGGTCGAGTCTGCTCGTCTGTCAGCTGCCGCTGGACGGCCTCGCCCTGCTCGCGCCCGACCAGGCCGCTCAGGTCGGTCACCGGGAGGATGACTGCTTCGGCGGACTCGACGACCTGCAGCAGCCCAAGGCTGTCGTCCTCCCGCAATGTCGTGCGCAGCGCCTCGTGCCGCCGGACGATGCCGGACAGGCTGTCGGCTAGCGCACCCGTGTCCAGGGGGCCGCGGAAACGGAGCGGCAGCGGCACATGGTAGGCCGAGGCTCCCTGCTCCAGCGCACCGACCAGCCAGAGCCGGGTCTGGGCGTACGAGGCGGGTACGGGACCGCTGTCTCTCCGGCGGGGGATCCGGGCCTGTGTCGCGCGGCGCCGAGCGAGTTCGCGGAGCAGCGCCTGACGTTGCGGAGAACGCGGTGAACTGAGGTCCTGCAGCTCGGTCATCCTGGTCGCTCCTCGGTTGTCCGGGCAGCGCGCCATCGCCAGGGACAAGGCGCACCGTCGGCCGGGAAGCTAGAGCCGCTCGGTTAGCCGGTGGTTATGCTCCCGGTCTCCTCCGTATGGCCCCGTGCCGAGGAACCGGGCGATGTCCGCTTCCTCGGCGGCGATGCCGGTGAGGACGTCGTCCGGCAAGTCACCGAAGGGGGTGAGGAGCACCGTTCGACCCCCGTTCCGCCTGCTCCAGGTCGCACAGGCCAGGCCGTCCACTGTGACCGTCGGCCGGATCTGCCCGCCGCCGGGCCAGACCCGCCGTTCGTGGGGCGCGGCCACGGAAAGCGCGCGGGTCCGATAGCCGACCAGATAGTTGTCATAGGCCGGCAGCAGCCGTACGTCCAGCGATGGTTCGGGGGTCTCCGCGGCGCGCTCCGTGGGCAGCGCGCAGGGCTGCCCGGCCACCTCGCACTCCACGGTCTCCTCCGCGTCAGCGAGCGCCTTCCACGCCCTGTGGGCCATCGCGGCAGGCAGCCCCGACCACGTCGTGAAGTCCTCCAGGGCGGCGGGCGCGTGGGCGGCCAGGTAGCGGCGGGCCAGCTCGACGGCGGCCGACCCCGCCTCAAGGGTCGGCCTGTCGTCCGCCGGTAGCCAGTCGTCGAGGAGGACGAACGTGGCCTCTCCGTCATCCCTGGTGGGGCCGTGGCAGATCTGCCCCAGCAGAGCGCAGCGCCGCACGAGGTGGAACGGCACCTGGCCACGGGGATCGAGACCGGCCCCCGCCAGCCGTTCGGCTAGCTCGGCACGGGTCAGCGGGCCCTCGGTGGCCAACGCGGAGGTGATCAGGTGTTCGGCGTGGGCGAGGGCGCCGTCGTCTAGGCCGAGCTCGCGGTAGCGACGGACGCTGAGCTTCAGGAAGATAGGGCCCAGCAGCCGGGTCAGCCAGCGCAGATCGGAGGCGGACACCAGATACAGAGTTCCGCGCATGAACCAGCCGCGTACGACGCTCCGCTCGACGTCGGCCGCCCTGGTCACCGCCTCGGCCGTGAGGCCGGCGGCCCGAGCTCTGAGCCCGAGCGCCGCGGCCGACGCGTCCTGCGCCTGCACGGCGAAGGCGCGGTCCATCACGTCCGCCACTGAGGCGCCGCGCAGCCCGCCGCCGATGCCCTGCGTGCGGGCGCGCATCAGCCGGGCCTGCTCCGCATCTATTGTCCGCATGTCGACCGACTCTAACCCCAGGCTTTCCCCGGGGATCGTCTGCTGGGTGGCGGGAGAGGAGAAATTCCTCCTGAGATGAGGACCTCGGTGTGGGTCGGATCGATTCCAGGGCGCGGCTGATCGTTCCCAGCATGGGATCTGAGTACCGGACTCGGCGACGGTGATCCAGGTTGTTATGCGGCAGGATTTCGAAGGCTCTACGGCTACTTTTGGTCCCGTTCTGCTACGCGCTGTTCATGGGCCTGGAGGCCTACTGGATCTGGTCGGTGATCCAGCACGGCACCAACCGCCGGTCGTTCTTCCTCATGTTCGCCGCGTGTGACGTGAGTGATTGGCATCATGGAGCACCCGGTTGTGATCATGGGGGTTTACGAGTACTATTGGGCGCTGTTGCATCGGCGGAGTCGGCTGTCCCGCGGCCGTCGAACTCCCTGACCGGGAGGGTGGGCGGGCTTCAGGCCGGCTGAGACCCGGTCAGCCTGACGGCGACTGGTACCCGCTCGGGCACGACAGGTACGGACGCCCGCCCGCCGCGACGCTCTGGTCTCGGCCCATCACGTGCCGCCGGGCTGGCCATGGCGTTCAAGCTCATCGAGGCCGCCCAGGTCCGCTGGCGGGCGGTCAACGCACCCCACCTCGTCGCCCTCGTCCGCGCCGGCGCCGTCTTCGAAGCAGGCCAGCTCGTCGAACGACCCACCACCACATCCGTCAACCAAGCAGCCTAACGATCAACATCCACAAGTCTTGACTATTTCTCGCTGAGAAGGTGTTTGAGAACGTCTGCTGATGACGGTGTGTGACTTTCAGGGGTGTGCGATGGGGGTGCAGTCGGCGGATCATGGCCTGCCGCGGGCGGTGATCGGCTGATCGTGTGTGGATGTCGTCTGCTGGCCGTCATCGGTATCCGTCGGATCTGTCGGACTCGCAGTGGGCTCTCATCGAGCCGTTACTCCCGCCGCCGGCGGCGGTGGGCCGGCCGGAGAAGCATGATCGGCGTGATCTGGTCGACGCGATCCTGTACGTGGTGCGCTCGGGGTGCGCGTGGCGGGCGCTACCGTCGGACTATCCACCGTGGCAGACCGTGTACTACTACTTCGCCCTGTGGCACGACCTGGGTGTCACCGAACGTGTCCACGACGCGCTACGGGAGCAGGCCCGCCGGGCGGAAGGACGCGACCCGGAACCGTCGGCAGGGATCATCGATTCCCAGTCGGTGAAGGGCGCCGACACCGTGCCCGCCTCCTCCCGCGGCTACGACGCCGGCAAGAAAATCAACGGCCGCAAGCGGTTCATCGCCGTCGACACGATGGGCCTGCTGCTGGCCGTCCTCGTCGTCCCAGCCAGTACCCACGACACCGCCGGCGGACGGCAGCTCCTGCTCGACAGCTACGTCGCCGGCCGGCGGCTACGGCTCGTGTTCGCCGACGCCGGGTTCGCCGGCGTCTTCGTCGACGTGGTGTGCCTGCGGGAAGGACGTCAGGGATTCGATTTTCTCGGCTGGCACCATCACAAGGTGCGGTCGTGGAAAGGGCCTCGACGTTTCTACCTGATGCGGTGGCCGTCGGCGGCGGCGACGCGGTCGGTCCGGGCGGGGATACGTGACAGCACGGCCCGTCGCTTCGTCGGGAAGTCGCTGGCGGAGCGGGTGGAGAATCTCAACCGACTCCTTCGGGGGTGGGCGGCGTACTTCGCCGCGGGGAACTCCTCCCGGGTGTTCTCGTCATTGGACAGCTACGTCCATCTGCGGCTTGCCATCTTCGCCAGCAACAAGCACGGCCGGTCCGGTCGGGGATGGTCCGGGCGTCACAACGCCGTCTGGCTTTCCCGGCTAGGTGTGTTCCGTCTCTCCGGAAGGACCCGGCGGGTGACCGCGCATGCCTCGCGGTGAACGGTGTCGGAGAGCCGTGTGTGGGAGAACCACATGCACGGATCGAAAGGGGGCCGCTGGCGAAGCCGACACTCGTGGCAGCACGGCGTTCACACGCCGCCGGGCGGCAAAAGTGCCCGACGGGAGCCCCGCGGGCCCCGTCCCGGCCACGAGCAAAGGACCAGCCAGCGGCCTACCTCACTCTCAGTGATCCGAGAGCTACCGATTATGACGACTGGCAGTGGTAGTCCTCCCCACGCCCGTGGGGGTGATCCGGCGTCGGCGCAGTTGGCGGTGGCGTGATGAGTGTCCTCCCCACGCCCGTGGGGGTGATCCGCCGAGCCGGCTTGGTGTTGCGTTTCGTTTCGTGTCCTCCCCACGCCCGTGGGGGTGATCCGCCTCCACCAGGTCCACGCGCCGACCGTCGTCCGTCCTCCCCACGCCCGTGGGGGTGATCCGTACAGGGCGCCTTCGCATGTGTCGTCATGCCGGTTCTCCCCACGCCCGTGGGGGTGATCCGGGCGGAGGCCGGAGTGGCGTCCAGCCGAGTGGTGTACGAAGAGCAACGATCTAGCGACTCGCCGGAGTGGCGGTCCGTGACGTAGAGCGACCACCGCGTGATCCTTCGAGAACGTGTGAAGCACTCGAGAAGGAGCAAC